>JAZNIG010000037.1:0-12638 GCA_045577355.1 Faecousia sp.
TATAGAACTCTCTCAGAAATGATGCGACAAATTTCGGAAACGTTTGCACGAGCTACAAATTCGAACCGAACTCTGCCCATTCCAGAAAACCACAAATCCAATTCGCTATCAAGGTCAAAGACACCTGCGCTTTCAACAGAGTAGGCTTGAATCTTACTATAGGGCAGGGAGGTGAAGTCCTTTTTCTTGCCTGTGAGTCCTTGTACATTGATGGTAATAATTCTTTTGTTTGTGAAAACAACGCCGTCGCGAATACCTCTAAAAGACTGGATAATTTGCTCGCCAGGCGCGAACATTGGCTCAATCATGCCTGCAAAGTCATTGTCGCTTACAGGTTTCAATTTTATAAAGGACGCATTTTTAAAATCAATCATAACTTTTCTCTTCCTTTGCTGTTTTTTTATATGTAGGTAATTGCTTTACTTTAACTCATAATAACATAGCAAAAACTAAATGTAAAGGCATCAGTATAAATCTTCCCCTTTTACAAATAATAGCATCGTAATTTGTAAAATAAGGAGATAGATATATATGAAAGCAACTGGTATCGTCCGTCGGGTTGACGACCTCGGGCGTATTGTGATTCCCAAGGAAATTAGAAGAACCCTCAAGATAAGGGAGGGCGATCCTCTGGAGATTTACACGGAAAAGGACGGCGGTGTAATCTTCCGCAAGTATTCCCCTATGAGCGATTTGCAGGATTTTGCCGCTCAAATCTGCGATTCCATTGGCACCAACACAGGGCGCATAGCGGCGGTCTCTGATCGGGATTCCATTATCGCCCTGGCCGGCGCACCCAAGCGGGAATTGATTGACAAGCCCAACTCCCAGGAACTGGACCGGCTCATGGAGCAGCGAAAGAATTACCGCTATATGCCAGGAGAAACCATGCTCAAGGCTACAGAAGGATCTGATAAATACCATCTGGGTGTGGCTGCGCCGATCCTGAGCCAAGGTGATCTGATGGGCTGTGTAATGCTGCTTATGGGAGAAAACGACACCCCTCTTGCAGAATCCGATCAAAAGCTGGCCCAGACAGTTGCCGGCTTCCTGGGCAAGCAGATGGAAAGCTAAAAATTTTCGGAATGGCGATAGGCTGTTCCGTTACATAAAAGCGATCGACAGAGGCCAGCAGAACTAGCAGGGAACCAGTCAAAAACATTCTTTATTAAATAAAAGCAACCGAAATCCAGGGTATTTTTAGGGAAATCGGGCAAATTGCCCACAGTTGCAGGGGTTGACAACAAAAGTCGTTTGTGCTATAATTCGTAACCGAATTGTAACTATTGGATACGAATTTGCAACTATGAAAGGAATCTTGATTATGGTCGGAATCCGACATTGGGGAAAAAGGCTGCTGTGTCTTGTCTTGTGTCTGGTGTGCCTGCAGGCGACAATCCCGCCTATAGGGGCTGCAGCGGAAGCACCTTCTAACCTTTGGGAATCCAGCTATTCCTGCCTGATTTACAATGGTCCATCTGCCGGCTATAGAGTAATCGGCCGAATGGAGGATGGCACCGCGGTGACCGTCCTGAGTCAGCGGGGCAGCTATTATAAGATTGATTGCTACGATATGACCGGCTACATAGCGGTTTCTCAGGTACAGCAGCGGGAAAACGGCGATTATTACATCCAGTGCGTTCCCGAATCCCCTCATACAGCAGTTATGGAATGTCAAAACGTTGCTGACGCACTGCTCTTGCGCTCTGCAATCCTGGAGTCCGCCCGGCAGCAGCTTGGCGCTCGCTATGTTTACGGTGGTGAAAGGCCTGGCGGGTTTGATTGTTCGGGTCTGACCGCTTATATTTATGGTCAAAACGGCTACCAGCTGCAGCGCGGTGCCAGTAGCCAGATGCAAGACGGCCTGATTGTGTCTCAGGAAGGCCTGCAGGTGGGGGATCTGATCTTCTTCCGCAGTGCTGGCAGTGCACATCTTGCCAGCCATGTAGGTATCTATGCGGGCGATGGTCAGATTATTCACGCCGGCAATAACGGTGTTTGCTATGCCAGTCTGCGTGAGATCTGGTTTGTGGAAAACTATTTATGTGCCCGGCGGATTATCACCGTCAGCGCCCAAGCCATTGACCCTATGCCTGCCATAGGCGTGCAAAGCCTTTTGCATAGCGCGCCCAGCGCCGGTATACGTTCTGCGCGATAACAGATTTTATGCCCCGCCGGCTTGGCGGGGCATTACGCTGTCCTTTTGCCCTTGTCATAGCGCGCCCACCCAGAGAACAAGCCACAACGGTCCAGCAAACGGCACCTTGCCTTTATCCATACATCTGTCGTTTGCCATGGATTGTGCCTTGATTTCCCGAGGAATGTCCGTTATAATAAGGCAATTGACAATTTTAAACGAGGATTCATTATGGAAAGAAAGAAAATTGCCCCCAATCTGGGGGAGAATAAAATGGGAATTATGCCGGTGGGTAAGCTGCTGTTTAACATGGCACTGCCACTGGTGATCTCCATGCTGGTTCAGGCTTTATACAACGTGGTGGACAGCATCTATGTGGCCGGCTACTCTCCAAATGCTGTAACGGCCCTGTCCTTAGCCTTCCCCATTCAGAATTTGCAAATCGGCTGCGCGACCGGTATCGCAGTAGGTATGAACAGCTTGCTCAGCAAGTCCCTGGGGGAGGGGAACCGGGAGCGGGCCAATCAGGCCGCAGGCAACGGTATTTTCCTGATGGGCCTCCTGGTAGCCGCTTTTATGCTATTTGGCTTCTTCGGCGCCCGCGCATACTACAGCTTCCAGTCTGTCAGCGAGCAGACAGCCGCGAGCGGTACGAAATATACGGCGATCTGCTGTGTTTTTACCTCGGGTATTTTTGTGGAAATCCTGGGCGAGCGGCTGCTGCAGGCCTCCGGCCGTACGGTATATACCCTGTTCACCCAGGGAACCGGCGCGGTACTGAATATTATTCTGGATCCCTTGTTTATTTTTGGCTTTGATAGGCTGGGTATTCCAGCCATGGGGGTAGCTGGCGCAGCGGTTGCCACTGTAATTGGTCAGTGGGTAGCCGCTATTATGGCAGTGATCTTTAATCTGACAAGCAACAAGGATGTGACCTTTGAGCTGAAATATTTGAAGCCCCGGTGGGATATCGTGAAAAAAGTGCTCACCGTTGGTATTCCCTCTATGGTGATGATGGCCATTGGCTCGATCATGAATTTCGGCATGAACCAGATTTTCCTGGGCTTCCCGAATATTGGAGAGACTGCCTCCGGTGTATTTGGCGTGTACTTCAAACTCCAAAGCTTTTTCCTTATGCCGCTGTTTGGGTTGAACAACGCCTCTGTGTCCATTGTTGCATATAACTACGGTGCCCGCCAACCTAAGCGGATTACCCAGACCTTAAAGCTGGCAGTGGGTACAGCTATGACAGTCATGCTGTTAGGTCTTGCGGTATTTCAGCTATTGCCGGATGTTCTGATGGGAATTTTCAGCACCAGCGGCCAGTCTGGTGAATTTGTATCCATCGGCATCAGTGCCCTGCGGATTGTCAGTTTTCACTTCCCCCTTGCCGCCGTTGGCATTGCGCTGGGCGCCAGCTTTCAGGCATTGGGCATTGGCATCTATTCCACAATCACTTCCCTGTGCCGGCAGCTGGCGGTACTGCTGCCCGCGGCGTATCTTTTGAGCTTGACCGGGAATATCCACGCAGTTTGGTGGTCCTTCCCGATTGCGGAAGTCGTCAGTATGCTTCTGTCCCTGTTCTTCTACGTAAGAATTTACCGGCAGAAGATCCTGCCCCTGTATCACTAAAATTAGGGCCCGCTGCTGCGGGCCCTGTGTTATAGCCTGAAGCCTGCACCAGTATCCAGAAATATAGATGTGCAATCCATAGTGGTTGTAATTTTTTTCGCCACAAGATGCTGAGATTTACCAAAAAACAGGGTAAATTTTCTACAAAAACTTCATTCAACAGCGGTTGTGCAGGAGAAAAAGCTGTGTTATAATGACTATAATTGACGAAATGAAAGGAGCGGCTTATGGTCAGTGCAGAACTAAATATTGAAAAAAACCACGTACATAAGCTGCTCTGTGCTGCCAGCCCGGACGCCGCACTGCTGTATCTCTACATTCAAAGCGGAAATGCGCCTCAGGATGCGGCCCAGAGCCTGCACGTAAGCCAGTCCCGGCTGTCCTGCGCCGCGGCTACTCTCCGGCAGCTTGGCCTGTGGCCGGAGACAAAACAAAGCCTTGTGGTAGGAGAGCGTCCTCAATATTCCGAGACGGATGTGCTCAGTGCCATGGATACGGACAGGGAATTCCATTCCCTGTATGGGGAGATTCAGCGTCTGCTGGGGCGGAACCTGAACACGGAGGAGCTGAAGATCCTGCTGGGTTTTGTCCGGTATCTGGGGCTGCCTGCGGATGTGATCTCCGTGCTGGTATGCTACTGTAAGGAACGTGCCAGACAAAAGGGCAGCCTGCGCAACCCCTCTCTGCGAACCATCGAAAAAGAGGCGTACGCTTGGGCCGAACAGGGTATCGATACCATGGAAGAGGCCGTGGCTTATATTCACAGCCAAAATCAGCGCCGTTCCCGCTTGGGCCAACTGATGCAGACCCTGCAGATCCGGGGCAGGAATCTGACCCCCGGAGAGGAGCGCTTTGCCCAGCAGTGGCTGGACTGGGGCTTTGAGCAGGACGCCATCACCCTGGCCTATGATCGCACCTGCCTGAACACCGGCGGCTTGAACTGGGCCTATATGAACAAGATCCTGGCCCGCTGGCAGCAGGCCGGCCTTCTGACTGCCGAGCAGGTGAAGACAAAGGACAGCAAGCCCCTGCCCAAGCCCCCTTCCGGCCAATTGGGCGCGGCAGAGCTGGAAGCAATACAAAACGTATTACGGGAGGGATAATCCATGGCATACAGCGCGGAAGTGGTGCGCCGGGCCAGAGCAAGACTGGCCAGTGTCAAGGCTGACCGGGAATCGGAAAATCAACAGCATTTACAGATCGCATACAGCCAGGTCCCCCGGATCAAGGAGATCGACCTGCTTTTGCGCAGGTCGATGGCACTGGCAGCCCAGGCGGTGTTCAGCCAGGGCGGGGATGCCCGGCTTGCTATGGAGCAGGTGAAGGAAGCCAATCTGGCTCTTCAGCAGGAGCGACAGGCGTTGGCGGAGCTGCACTTTGAAGAGGGCTATCTGGATGACAGCCCCATTTGCGGGCTGTGCGGCGGCTCCGGCTATATCGGCACCTCTATGTGCGAGTGCCTGCGGGAGCTGTGCAGACAGGAGCAGAAGAAAGAGCTATCTTTGCTTGCCTCCAGCGACGAGCGGTTCGAAAAATTCCGGTTGGATTACTATCCGGATCGGGCAGACCCGAAATACGGGGCAAGCCCCCGGGCGATCATGGAGCGGAACTTTCAAATTTGCCGCAAATACGCATCTTCCTTCGGCCCCGGCAGCGGCAACCTGCTGTTCATTGGCGGCACAGGCCTGGGCAAGACCTTTTTATCAGCCTGCATTGCCCGAAATGTGGCAGATAAGGGCTTTTCCGTGGCTTATGAAAGCGCTGCGCATCTGTTTGCCAAGCTGGAAAAAAACCGCTTTAACCCAGACGACGAAAGTCGGGAGGCAGTAGCTAAACTGACCGGCTGTGATCTGCTGATCCTGGATGATCTAGGGACGGAACTGCCCGGAAATTTTGTGACTGCGGCCCTGTACAGCCTGGTGAATGACCGGCTGCTGGCAGGCAAGCCCATGGTAATCTCTACCAACCTAAATATAGACGAGCTTGTCCGCCGCTATTCGCCCCAGATCGGCTCTCGGCTGCAAGGCAGCTTCCAGCGGCTAACTTTTGTGGGTGAGGATATTCGGGTTCAGAAAAACAGAGGCCTCTAAAGATGAAAACCGGCATTTTATTTGATTTGGACGGCACCCTGCTGGATACCCTGGAGGACCTGAAGGACGCGGTCAACTATACCCTGAGCCAATTTGGCTGTCCCATACGGACGCTGGATCAGGTCCAGTCCTTTGTAGGAACCGGCGCGGCCAATCTCATCCGAAAAGCTTTGCCGGGCCGAGAGAGTGATCCCCCTCTGGAGGAAGTACTTGCCGCTTTTCAAGTATATTACGCTGCCCATTCTCAGGACAAAACTGTCCCCTATGAGGGTATCCCGGCGGCGCTCAATGAGATTGGCAAGCGTTATCCCATAGCCATCGTTTCCAATAAGCCGGACGGTGCTGTGAAAGCGCTGTGCGCCAAGCATTTCCCCGGTGTGTTTGCCCGGGGTGAAAGTACAGATTGCCCCAGAAAACCCGCTCCCCATATGGTTTATAAAGCCATGGCCCAAATCGGCGTGGACACTTGCATTTATGTGGGTGACAGTGAAGTAGATGTGGAAACAGCCCGGAATTCCGGTATGAAGTGCCTGAGTGTGCTGTGGGGCTTTCGGGACAGGGCTTGCCTAACAACTGCCGGAGCGGCACATTTTTGCGAAAAACCCGCCGACTTGCTGCAAAAGCTGGAAGAAATGCTGTAGCTTTGCATTGATCGCGCACCTAAAAATCTGTCATTGTGAGGCAGCTGTGCGATGTGGCAATCGCATATGGTAACGCTATACCAATAGACTGCCACGCCAGTGACACATTCGTGGCAAGCGCCAAATAAACTGAAATTTAAAACACAGAGGGAAATTATGGCCAATGAATTTTATGCGCTGCTGGGACGGATGCGGTATATTACCCGCTGGGGCCTGATGCGGAATACCTTTTCGGAAAATATCCAGGAGCATAGCCATCAGGTTGCGGTGCTGGCCCATGCACTGGCTTTGATCCGTCGGGACATTCTGAAGCTGGAGGGCCCGGATCCGGACAAGTGCGCGGTTGCGGCGTTGTATCACGACGCCTCCGAGATTTTGACCGGGGATCTTCCTACCCCGATCAAGTACTACAATCCGGATATTAAAAACGCTTATAAGCAAGTGGAGCGGATCGCCGGCCAGCGGCTGCTGGATATGCTGCCCTCCCAGTTGCGGGATAGCTATGCACCTCTGGTACTGGAGGGGGATCGGGCCGTGGCGCCCATCATCAAAGCCGCAGACAAGTTATCAGCTTATATTAAGTGTGTGGAAGAGCAGAAAGCGGGCAATACAGAGTTTGACTCTGCAGCTTTGCAATCCATGGAGGCCATAAAAGCTTTGGCTCTGCCAGAGTTGGATTGGTTCTGCAACAACTGCCTGAAACCCTTTAGCCTGAATCTGGATCAATTGTAAGGTGCGTTGCAAAAACGCACCCTCTTATAAACATTTGGCCGCGCTGCTGGTAAAGCAGCGCGGCCATAGAATTATATAACTTTGCAGCAGATCTTCTCAGAAGCTGGGTGATTCATCAGCGCAGCATCCAGGATTCCTTGCTCATAATGGAGGTAATGTCCATCAGATCCAGGTGAGGATCATCGGTCTGCTCAATATAGGCAGCAATATCCGCAAACATCTGCATAAACACAGAGTGGTTACGCATAGTGGCAGCCTGGACCACAAACTTCTCTTTCACCTGCTCACACTGGCGCATCAGCGCCAGACGGGCATTCTGCCGGGCTCTTGCCATGGGTGCAATCTTCTTCTGATCACCCTTTTGGGTCAGGTCGTACATCTTGCCCAGGGCAATCCAGTCCTCTGCCAGGCATACATAGTTTTGACACTCATAGGCCATCCGCTCGGCCATGGCACAGTCACAGCCGGGCGTGACTGCGGCTTTCTTAAAGATCGCAACGGCCTCCTTAGCCATAGACGCAACGGAATACAGCACCCGGTCGTAATCCCGGCGCATTTCCACCATCCGCTCCAGGGCCTCACCGGGGAAGTGACGGGGGTAGGGCTTGCCATTATTGAAATAGCAGAATTTATAGTAGGACAGATGTATCCGCAGCAGCCTCTCGTAGGAGAAAACACGGGTCAATGGATCGTCCATAGAATCTTTGCGATCCTCTGTGATCCAGTCCATGAGGCTGAATGCGTGCAAACACTCCTCCTTCATAGGCCCAAAATGCCGTTCCACGTAACGTTCCGTCACATCATCTACAGAGCCGGAGCCGCAATAGTTCCAGGCATAATCTGCACAGCAATCATGCATCCGGTCATAGCTCTTGTCCCACATGGCGTACAGCCACAGGCCCTGTCCTGTAGAGGTGTTGTGGTTCAGTTCCGCCATCAGATGAATGTTGCGCATGGGGTTTGTCAGAAGACACCAGATATAATAACCGTTCCAGGGGGCACATATAGTCCGCAGGCCCAGTTCCGGATGGCAGTCTGTGACGCTCAAACACTCCCGGATATCGTTATAGCCCCACCAGTCGATCAGCAATACATCCTGCAGGTTTTCCCGGTGGACAGCCTCCAACAGCTGATCGCCGATCCAGCCCAAGCTTTCTATTTGCAGGGTAGCAGTACCTCCTTTTTTGTTGTCTACCAGCATATCGTTTGCCAGCACTACGGTGGTCATGCCCTTTTCCTTCAGGTGCTTGACCAGCTTAACCGCATGGTCGATAAAAATTTCGCTCTTTTTCTTCTCTCTGCACTTGGGGCAGGCACACCAGGGTGACAGCTTAGTGCGCTTTTGTTCCGCGTTCATGCCGTAGCCTGCACCAACCTCATCCAACAGAATGTTGAAATCATGCATATCATTGGGGAGCATGTACTCATCGATAATCTGGTCGTAAATGGAGAACAGCAGATCATAGGTTTCTTCCGCAGATGTGCAGAAGCCGGTCAGCTGAGGCTTGCCGTCCTCATCCTTGGGAGATACCGCATGAATTGCATTGGGGAATAAGGTATTATGTCCAAAGGAATTGACGCCGGGGACGATGTCGATGGCATGATCCTTAGCGTAGCGGAACAATTCTCCCAGCAAATCATCCCGATAGATGGGAGGAAGGGTTTCATAGTTATACCAGCGATCCTCCTCCGGGGAGTAATACTTGACGGTCATGGGGGTCTTCAGCTGAGGATACTTTTTGATAGGCAAATACAGATACTCTGATACCCGGCCGTCATACTGGACAGTCCAGCAGCTGTACATAGCAAGACAGACCCGATTGATCTTCTTTGCGGCCATGTCATCAAAGAAGGCCAGCCAGTCCTCTCTCTGCATCATATTGGAGCCATAACGGCTTTCCTGCTTGTAGGCCCGGTAAGGACTATCCGGCCAGTCCAGCAGTTCAAAGGCAGGGAGAACCGCGCCGCTGCTATCCCACTTGCACAGCTGTCGGAAGCTGCTCACACCGTAGTAAAGACCGCAGTCACCAAAGCCAGTGATGGTAATGCCGGCACTGCTGACCTGAATTTGATAAGCATCCCGGGCATTTTTAACCTCTTCCGGGGCATCACCCAGAGACAGCGTTACAGGGATTCCGTCAGGGGCAAAGCAATCATCACCACAGTGATCACGCAGAAATGCGGTCATATCAAGCCCGGCAGTTTGGATGGGCCCCTTCTCTGCTTCCGGAGCAGTGAGACAGAACTTACTGCTGGGAATCAGGACAAGGGCATCACCATCGGCTGCAGTGATTTTCTGGGGAATGGGGACAATGCTGTTTCGGATGGAATCTATAGTTATCATGAAGACAGCTCCTTTCAAAATAGCTACTTTCATTATAAAATAACAGCGAATGAATTTCTCTCAATATATAGTTTATATTTTCAAGAAATCTTGGCTTTAAAAATATGAAAAAGTGGAAAAAGCCTTGAGTATCAACGATTGCTATGTTATACTCATTTTGATCTTTCAAGAAAGGAAACCAAAAATGGAGTGCCTGCAGTTTTCAATCCTTCGCTTTGGTATCTATGAATCTACAAAATCCGTTCGCGAGAGCGAAAAGGAAAGCAGCCCGGACCGGATGACTGCCTACTATGAGTTTGAGTTCTACACGGAAGATTACCCAGGCGGACGCAGTATTGATGGGACGGATTATTTTGCAAAACGCGGCTGTTGTGCTCTGGTAAAGCCCGGTCAGCGCCAAGCTATGCGCAATCCCTATAAATGTTGCTTTTTGAATTTAGCCACACAGGACGCAGAGCTGTGTGCCCTGCTTGATCATCTGCCTAATTACTTCCCCCTCTGGAATCTGGACGAGGTGGTAGAGCTGATCCAAAAAATGGTTACGGTCGAACCGGTGCATGCACTGACATACCGGGCGCTGCTTCAAGGCTATGTCTGCCGAATTATCGCGATCTTATCCCAATACCGTCAAACCAGTGCAGAAACTGCCGCCGGTGCTTTGCGCCATCAGGTAGCACTGATGGCTGTGGATCAGTACATGCGTGAGCATCTTTCTGAACCGTTAACGCTGGAAAAACTGGCAAAGCAATGTAATCTTGACCCCACCTATTTCCATAAGCTTTTTTCCGCATCCTACGGCAGAACCCCTGCCCAGCATCTTCTGAATTACCGGATCATGGCAGCACAGAGAGGACTGATCGCAGACGACCTGCCCATGCATGAGCTTGCTGCCCGTTGCGGATTCTCTTCCCAAACCTATTTCGGCTACAAATTTAAGCAGGTGGTGGGTATGACCCCAACACAGTACCGCAAACACATCCGCAGCAATTTAAAATAGGTCGCAGAGCAAAAAGGGCGGATTTATTGTTTGCTCTCTTGACGGTTCACGAAAAACATGATACCATATTATAGGTAATCCTTATCAATAGCAATCTGCCGGTGTGGTGGAATAGGTAGACACAAGGGACTTAAAATCCCTCGCCGTAAAAAGCGTACCGGTTCGAGTCCGGTCACCGGCACCACAACAAGAGTTTCGTTGTAAAACAGACTCGAATCATTCAATGCAGCGCGAACGAGCGCTGCCCGCTGCGGCTGGATATAACAGCCCCGGATAATATATGTGAGAAACGTGTTTTTAGGAGGCTGCAAAGTCAAATGAATGAATATACCATTCAATATTGCAAGGGCGATCCGGACTGGCGTACAATCCCCACCCTTGAACTGACCAATGCCTATCGGCAGACCCTTCCTGAAATCCACGCCTTCGGCCAGTTTGCCTATACGGACGATGCTTTGCTGGTCCATCTGCGGGCGGTGGTTCCGGAGATCATTGCAGAGGAAAACGGCCCTATTGGTACCCCCTGCAGTGATAGCTGTCTCGAATTTTTCTTCTGCCCGGTGCCGGGTGACCCCCGCTACATAAACATTGAGTTCAATTTTAACGGCTGTATGTATTTGGGCTTGGGAAGCTGTGTTCAGGACCTGATCCGTCTTCTTCCTGACCAGGAAGGCAACCCCTTTAACCCCCAAATTTACAAAACTGACACTGGCTGGGAGATCTTCTACAACATTCCCTATGCCTTTATCCGTCGGCTGTTCCCCTCTTTTGAAGCGGCACCCGGCCTGACCATCCGGGCTAACTGCTACACATGTGCGGATAACGCCCAGCCTAGTTATTACAAATCCTGGAATCTTGTCCAAGCAGATCCCTTTACCTTCCATCATTCAAAAAGCTTTGGCTTTATGATATTTTCCAATTAACAAAAGGAGACGCATACTATGAAAGACTTTATTGTCGATCCCGCAACTAAGTTTAGCTTCCAGCCTGCTGACTTTGTGCCCTTCAAGGACCGTGAGGTCTGCGAGCGGGTCCGTAAGATGAGCGGTAAAGAACTGGAGAACCGGGAGCCCTGGTGGCATCCTGAGTTCCAGGTCAAGGTCATGATGAACCCCCATCCTGTCCTGATCGCCACCCTGTTCTCCCGTCTGAAGGCTGCTTCTGAGGCAGGTAAGACCTTTACCATGATCCTGGGCAACCCCGAGCCCGACACCTACATCCCCCTGGCTCAGCTCATCAACTACTTCCAGGTTGACTGCTCCAAGGTGCACCTGTTCGCTGAGGACGAGTGGGCTGATGATCAGGGCAACATTGCTCCCATCACTTATGAGGCTGGCTTTGCCCACTCCATGATCAAGTATCTGTACTACCAGATCGATCCCAAGCTGCGTATGCCCATGGAGAATGTCCACTTCCCCACCAATGAGAACATCGCTGACTACTCCAAGATCATCAACGATATCTCCGAGGGCGGCGCTGACATCGCTTCCACCTCTCCCGGATGGGCCGGCCACATGGCTTTCGTGGATCCCATTCCTGAGTTTATCGGCAGCGGCGACATCGAAGAGTGGCTGAATCAGCCCGCACAGATCGTTACCCTGCACCCCATGACCATTATGCAGAACTCCCTGAACGGCACCTTCGGCCAGTCCGGTGACATTGCCAACGTGCCTCCCAAGGCTGCTACTATCGGACCTCTGGACGTGATGCGCGCTAAGGAGCGTATCGAGGTTCACGCTCTGGCCACCTGCGGCACCTTCTCCTCCTGGCAGAGAATGACCTCCCGTCTGTGCACCCACGGCCCCATCACTCCCTACCTGCCCAGCACCATGCTGCAGACCAAGAAAACCCAGGTCTACATCAGCGAAGAGCTGGCTGCTCCCTTCGAGTGCTGGGAGAAGGTCGGCTACTAAGCCAATTCCATATTCCCAAAAACCCATCATGCCGGAGAGCGATCTCCGGCATGATTTCTTTTGCGCAAACAGCAATCTTGTATTATCGTACACCTACTGTAGGGGGTGGGGCCCCCCACGCGCCCGTTTTGGGCCCCGTGATTTCCCGGGGC
>JAZNIG010000038.1:0-23150 GCA_045577355.1 Faecousia sp.
GCATCGTATGTGTATTCATAGCCTGTAATGACCGAACCGTCCGCTGTCCGTTCCACCGTGGAAGTTACTCTCTGCTTGTTGTCATACACAGTAGTCGTTACACTTCCGTCCGGCTTGGTAACGCCAACGACCCGGTTGTTGGCGTCATAGGTATAAGCCGTCACCCGATTGGTAGTGTCAAGAGTTATGCGCAAATTTAATTTTGGTATCTGGCAGAAATCTATTACAGAGGGGTGCTTCGGCATCCCTTAGTTACTTTTCAGCGGTCAGGGCACAAAGGGTCAAGAGCGGCATTAGCCGCTCGTCTTGCCCTTGACGCTTTGGGATCTGACTGCTATTACCCGGCCAACAGCTCACGCTCCATGGCTTCCAGGTGCTTCATGTTCATGTATTTCTTGCTGCCCCACTGTGTTCCGGCTACATGCCGCAGCCGGGCGCAAACCAGCATCAGTGCAGAGTTGCCGTCCTGAAATGCACCTACTACTCTTGTCCTGCGCCGGATCTCCCGGTTCAGACGTTCAATTACATTGTTGGTACGGATTTTCGTCCAATGTTCGGAGGGAAAGTCGCAGTAGGTCAGCGTCTCCTCAATTCCGGATTCCACCTTCTTTGCGGCTTCCGGAAGCTTCATAGACTTCAGCTCAGCAACAACATCTGCAGCCTTCTCCCTGGATGCCTTCCTACTCTCCTGGGCATGGATTGCCTTGAGCATCTTTGCTACATTTTTCACCTTGGACTTAGGAACAACGGAAAATACATTCCGGTAGAAGTAGACCACGCAGCGCTGGTATTTGACTTCAGGAAACACCTCTCCCACAGCCTCCAGCATGCCAAGGCACTTATCTCCAACAATGAGCTTCACGCCGCTCAGACCCCGACCACGGAGCCACTGAAAGAAGCTGACCCAGCTGGCTTTATCTTCCTTCATGCCCTCAGCGGCACCCAGAACCTCACGATAGCCATCCTCATTGACGGCGATCGCCACCAGAACAGCCACATTTTCGTATTCTCCACCCCAATTGCGCTTGAGGTAGATACCGTCAACATAGACGTAAGGATACTTCCCACCCTGCAAGGGACGGTTGCGCCAAGCCTCGATATTCACGTAGGCCTTCTTGTTCAGATCGCTGATGGTGGATGCGGATACCTTGTTGCCCCACAATGCCTCGGTAATATCCTCTACACGGCGCACAGATACGCCTGCCAGATACATTTCAATGAGGGCTTCCTCCACACTGCTTTCTCGGCGGCGATAGCGTTCAATAATAGCGGTCTCGAAGGAGATGCCTTTGAGACGGGGCACATGGAGTGTCACATCTCCGGAGGTGGTGGTCAGGTTCCGGTCATAGTGACCGCTGCGGTAACCTTGTCGGGCCTCGCTTCGCTCGTAGCGGGCTGCCTGGGTAAGTTTCTCAGCCTCGGCTTCCAGCAGTTCGTTAAGAGTTTCCTCGACACTGCCGCGGACCAATTCTTTGATTTGTCCCTTGATAATTTCCTCGTTGAATTGTACAATATTGTTGGACATGGTTTGCTGTCTCCTTTCGAATGTTTAGTGTCGCAACTTCATTCTACCAGAGACCGGCAAACCGTGTCTACTTTTTATGCCTTTTTCAATTTGCGCAACTTATTGTACCTTATCTTTGTATAATTTTTACACTTTACTTTTGCAAAAGGTTCTCTTATAATTTACAATAGGTTTCATGAGAACTAATAAGAAATCCATTAGGAGTGGCTTATGGAAATTATGAGTGCCATTGTCGGACTGCTTGGTGGTCTGGCTATGTTCCTCTATGGCATTGAGCTTATGGGCGATGGCCTGAAGAATAGCTCAGGCGCGGCACTGAAGAAAGTGTTGGAAAAGGTAACAGGCAATGTTGTCATGGGTGTCCTTACCGGCGCGTTGGTTACAGCGGTTATTCAGAGTTCCACAGCGACCATTGTGCTTACGGTTGCGTTAATTGGTGCCGGTGTACTGAATCTGAAGCAGGCAGTGTCGATCGTGATGGGTGCGAATATTGGCACTACGGTAACGGCCCAGATCATTCGGCTTAGCTCTGTCGAATCCAACGGAAGCTGGGTGTTATGGCTGTTTGATACGGATACGCTTGCGCCAATTGCTTTGGTTGCCGGTATTATTCTGTTGATGTTTATTAAGAAGAAAACAGCTAAGCCCATTGGAGATATCTGTATTGGTTTTGGTATTTTGTTTATTGGTCTGAACTTAATGACCGATGGCGTAAAACCTCTAATTGGAACCAGTGTGTTTGAATCCTTCTTGGGCTTCCTGGAAAATCCGCTTTTTGGCATTTTCTTTGGCCTGACTCTGACTGTGATCGTTCAAAGCTCCTCGGCTACTGTGGGTATGCTGCAGACGGTTGCAGCGGCAACAGCCGCGGCTGCGGCAACGGATCCTAACGCAGTTGTGATTACTTTTTCCATGGCCTATCCTGTCATTATGGGTATTAATTTGGGTACATGTGTAACCACTGCTATGGTCTGCTCCATTGGTACTTCTAAAGATTCAAAGCGCACCGGTGTGGTCCATATTGCGTTTAATACCATTGGTACAATTCTGTTTATGGCGGTTATGACGGTTTTCGAGAAATTTAGTGTATTTGGCCCTGAGTTTTGGAATACATCAGTAGATAGTGGCGGCATTGCCAATTTTCAGACTGTATTTAACCTGATTACAGCTATTGTTCTGATTCCCTTTGCCAATCAGTTAGTGAATCTTTCCAAGCTTATAGTCAAGGAAGAGACATCTGTAGCGGCACCACATCCGGAGCTGCTGACACTAGATGAAAAACTGTATATTTCTCCGGCAGTGGCTGTTGGAGAGGCCACCAAGGCCGTAGCGGCGATGGGTGCTATCGCACGAGACAATTTTGTAACCGCTAGCATGCAGCTTGTCCAATTTGATTCCTCGGTTCACCCATTGATAGAGCAGAATGAGAACTGCTTGGATCAGTTTGCGGATTCAGCAGACCATTTCTTGATCGGGCTTTCCAAGGTTGTAGAGACCAGTGAAGATGATAAGCAAGTTGATCTGTTGCTGCAGAGTGTTCCCAATTTTGAGCGTGTTGGTGATTATGCCACTAATTTGGTTGAATTAGCACAGCGGCTAGAGGCAGATAAATCGGCTTTCTCTGAATCTGCGCAGAAGGAGCTTGCGCTTCTTAGTGCAGCAGTCAATGAAATTCTGGATATCACAGTTGCGGCTTTTGCCAAAAATGATAATGAAATCGCAAAGACCATTGAGCCGCTGGAGGAGATCATTGATGATATGGTCCTGATCCTCAGGGACCGCCATACTAAACGACTGAAAAACGGAACCTGCTCGATTAACTGTGGCCTGGTGTTTGTAGAAATGCTAACCTATATGGAGCGTGCCTCTGACCAGTGCTCCTCAATTGCGGTCATGATGATGGCCAGAAGCAATTATGCGATTCTGCAGAACCACTACGAGTATTTGCGTGAAATCCATGCAGGTAATGATGCGGATTATATGGCTGAGAAGAATCGCCGCAGAGAGCAATATATTACCAGGCTTAACGAAATTCAATAACGCTGAGCGCTTAAACGTTATTGGGTATATTACAAATAGAGGTCTCCGAGTAATCGGAGACCTCTATTTGTTGGGCTATCAGTAGAACAATAGATCAGAATATGTGGGATAGGGCCAGTAGGCTTTATCTGTCAACTGTTCCAACGCGTCGGCGTCTTCCCGCAATGCCTCCATTCCGGTTACGATCACATCGTGATAATAGGCGGCAGCGGCCTCGCCACGCTCGGGAACCTCTTGTAAGTTTTGGCGCAGTTTATCGCACTTTTCATATAGAGAATCGGTTGCTGCAGATAGTTTGCGGATCAAAGCAATTTCTGCCTTGCAGGATGCACCTATTGCCTGTTTACTGGTTATACCTTCACACAGAAATTTGCTGTAAGCAAGCGCGGCTGGAAGAATCTGATGCAGAACCATATCTACGCTGGTCAGTGCTTCAATGTTAATGATCTTACAGTAGGCCTCCAGATGAATTTCGTGGCGTGCCAAAAATTCTGCTTCGGTAAAGATACCGTGTTTTGTGACCAGTTCAATGTTTTTAGGGGCAATATAGGTAGGCAGGCTCCGTGCGGTGGTGCTCAGATTGCTCAGACCCCGTTTGGCAGCTTCTGCTTCCCATTCTTTTGAGTAACCGTTACCATTGAAAATAATACGCTGATGCTCCGTGAAAGTGCGGCAAACCAATGCTTGCAGTGCAGAATCAAAATCCTCAGCACCTTCCAATTCATCTGCAAATTTTCCAAGTTCCTCCGCCATGATCGTATTCAATGCCACGTTGGTGTCAGCAATGGACTGTGAGGAGCCCAGCATACGAAATTCAAACTTATTTCCAGTAAAAGCCAGAGGAGAAGTGCGGTTCCGGTCGGTAGTATCCTTGGGAATAGAGGATAGTACATCCACACCAATACGTATCAGGCTTTTTTCAGGGTCAGTGTAGTTGGTTCCGTTAATAATGGATTCTACAACGGCAGTCAGTTCATCGCCCAAGAAAATAGATACAATGGCAGGCGGTGCTTCCGCAGCGCCCAGACGGTGGTCATTTCCGGCTGTAGCCACAGTACAGCGCAGAAAATCCTGGTATTCATCAATACCCTTAATAAACGCAGCCAGAAATACCAGGAATTGGGCGTTTTGGCGGGGGGTCTTACCGGGGCTGAACAAATTTTTTCCAGTATCTGTGGCGAGAGACCAGTTGTTATGTTTGCCGGAACCATTCACGCCGGCAAAGGGCTTTTCGTGAAGCAGGCAAACCAAATTATGCTTTGCGGCGCACTTTTTCATAACTTGCATAGTAAGTTGGTTTGCATCGCAAGCGCTATTTGCATCGGAATAGATGGGAGCCAGTTCATGCTGACAAGGTGCGGCTTCATTGTGCTTTGTTTTTGACAAAATACCCAACCGCCAAAGCTGTTCATCCAGATCCTGCATAAAGCCACTTACTCGATTACGGATAGTCCCAAAATAATGATCATCCAATTCCTGCCCTTTGGGTGGCAGAGCACCGAACAGCGTACGTCCGGTCAAGCGCAGGTCTTCTCTTTGTGCATATAAATCTCTGGGTAGAAGGAAGTACTCCTGCTCTGCGCCCACACAGGCGTTCACACGCTTGGTGTCTACATCGCCAAACAGACGCAGAATCCGAACGGCCTCTCTGGAAACTTCATCAATGGAGCGCAGAAGAGGGGTTTTCATGTCAAGCGCGGCTCCTGTATAGGAAAAGAAACAGGTAGGTATGTATAGACTGCCGTCCCGGACAAAAGCAAATGCGGTAGGATCCCAGGCGGTATAGCCTCTGGCTTCAAAGGTAGCGCGCAGGCCGCCGTTAGGGAATGATGAGGCATCCGGCTCACCGCATACCAGGGACTTACCGGTAAACTCCATAATGACTTTTCCGTCATCTGCAGGTGCAATAAAGGAATCATGTTTTTCTGCAGTAATGCCGGTCATTGGCTGGAACCAGTGCGTATAATGGGTTGCACCCTTTTCAATTGCCCAGACTTTCATAGCTTCGGCTATTTCATTGGCAACACGCAATTCTAATGGGGTGCTGGTTTCAATGCATTGCTTCCAGGAACGATAAATATCAGGGTCAAGCCGTTGCTTCATAACAGCTTCGTTAAACACATCACTTCCGAAGATTTCAGGCACATTTTTATACTGACGCATTATGTCGCTTCCTTTCTATCAGAACCAAAACATCTCACCATAGATTCTATGATAAATGAGATAAAAAAGCAAGAGAAGAATTTTAAAATTTTTGGGATTCATAATTTAATTGTACAATGGCAACAAAGCCCCCATATGCAAGTTTGAAATCAAATTATTCATAATGCCATCTTGCGTTTATGGACAAATAGGTGTATAGTATTGATATCTTTTAAATAAATTGTGAGGTTATTAGCCATGAATGCATATTCTACCATGACCAAGGATGAATTAGAAAAAGAATTTCTTGCAGAAATGGTCCGCTACGAGGAGTGCAAGAAGCAGGGTCTGAATCTGAACATGGCAAGAGGTAAGCCGTCTAAGCTCCAGCTGGATGCAGTCAGTGATATTCTGCAGGTATTGACAGCAGCGGAGGATTGTATGGACGACGGCATCGATACACGCAATTACGGCGAACTGGCGGGTATTCCCAGTGCAAGGCGCTATTGGGCGGAAATTCTGGACTGCAAGCCGGAACAGACATTTATCGGTGGTTCCTCCAGCCTGAACTTTATGTTCGATGTGATTTCCAGAGCCTACACCCATGGCCTTTTGCACAGCCCCAGGCCCTGGTGCAGGGAGGAGACTGTGAAGTTTTTGTGTCCCAGTCCAGGCTATGACAGGCATTTCCGGGTGACGGAGTTCTTTGGCGCAGAACTGATTACAGTACCTATGACCCCAGAAGGACCGGATATGGAACTGGTAGAAGAACTTGTTAAGGATCCTCAGGTTAAGGGCATTTGGTGTGTGCCTAAGTATTCCAATCCGGACGGAATTATTTATTCAGATGCTGTGGTGCACCGTTTTGCCAACCTAAAACCTGCCGCTCCCGATTTTGCGATTATGTGGGATAATGCCTACTGTGTTCATGAATTTGAGGGCGAGTATGTACCATTTCCGGATATCATTTCCTTGTGTGAGGAAGCGGGAAATCCGGATATGGTTTATGAGTTTGCATCCAGTTCCAAAATTACGTTTGCAGGTGCCGGTTTTTCTGTTATGGCATGCTCTGAGGCAAATATCGCATACTTTACAAAGCTGATTACCGTACAGACTATTTCTCAGGATAAGATCAATCAGCTTCGTCACGTTCGTTACCTGAAGAATAAAGCGCATACGCTGGAAATTATGAAGCGCCATGCATCGTTGATGGCACCGAAGTTTCGGGTTGTCTTGGATACATTGGAGCAGCAGATTGCGCCTTGTGGTTTTGCCAACTGGAATCGTCCGAAAGGCGGATATTTTGTCAGCCTGTTTACTATGCCGGGTACTGCAGCCCGGGCGTTGGAACTGGCAAAGCAGGCAGGTGTTGAGCTGACCGGTGCAGGAGCAGCCTACCCTTACGGGAAGGATCCGGTTGACAGCAATATTCGCATTGCACCCAGTCTGCCACCTGTGGAGGATTTAAAAAGGGCCATGGATGTATTTTGCGTATGTCTGAAGCTTGCTGCGCTGGAAAAACTGCTGTCCTGTTGAGTATAGGCGAGGGTACATCTGTTATGAATTTACCAAAGAAATTATATTATGAAAAGCGGGGCAAACTGCTTATTAAGAACTTGCAAAACCGTCATTTTGAAGCATATTACTGCGCAGATAGAAAGACGGCTTTAGAGCAGGCACTGGCTTTGATTCCTGATCAGGCTTCTGTGGGCTGGGGCGGTGCTATCTCTGCCGAACAGATTGGGCTATTGGATGCGATCAGGAATGGTCTTTATCATGCGATTGACCGGGATGCCTGTGTAGACCAAGAGAGCAGGGAAGCAGCGATGCGGTCTTGTTTTAATGCAGATGTGTTTATATCAGGTGCAAATGCTATAAGCCTGGATGGACAGCTTGTAAATATTGACGGGACTGGTAACCGCGTGGCTGCGCTCGTATATGGTCCTAAAACTGTTGTGATTATTGCGGGCATGAATAAGGTGATGGATACGCTGCAAGATGCTGTGCACCGGGCAAGAACCATTGCTGCTCCGATGAATCAACAGCGCTTTATGATGGATACGCCGTGCAGTCATACCGGTATCTGTGCCGACTGTAAAAGCGATGAATGTATCTGCAATCAGATCCTTGTCACGCGGAACTGCAGACCTCAAGGCAGGATTAAGCTGATTTTGGTAGGCGAGGAATTGGGATTATAAAATGCGGAGGTGCCGCCATTGTGATGAAACTTAGGAAATGGATTGAGCAACACCGGGATATTTTATCCTATCTGTTTTTCGGTGGATTAACTACTTTGGTAAATTATTTGGTATATTATCCATTTCTGAACTGGGCACACCTTTCGGCGGCGCTTAGTAATGGAATTGCATGGGTGGTGGCAGTGGCGTTTGCCTACCTGACTAATAAGCCGTTTGTGTTTCAAAGTCATGACTGGTCAGCCAAGACAGTGTGGCCGGAGCTGTCAAAATTTGTGGGCAGCCGGTTTGCATCCGGCCTATTAGAAACCGTGATTATTGCTGTAACTGTGGATTTCCTCGCATGGAATGGAAATGTTATGAAAATAATTACCAATGTGCTGGTTGTGATTTTAAATTACGCTGCCAGTAAGTTGTTGGTTTTTAGAAAGTAAAATAGAATCCCTTGGTGTGGTTTGATATCGCATCAGGGGGTTTTTCCAAATATCAAACTTTTAAAATTTAATAGGGAAGATGGCTTGTTTTCCTGTTTTGTTTGAAATGAAATATTTTGGAGAAAATTTATAATTTACTATATCTTTTTTTCTGCATTTGTGCTACAATAATCGAAATGCTGTGATTATAGAAACTTTTGTGCATGTAGTGTGCGCTTTGGATTTCAAGGCTGTACTGCGGGATGTGGCACATACCCAAATTACAGTATGATCTTATTATGGTATAATTTTGTGAAAGCAAATCTCTGCTGCGCAATTGGTTTGCGCTACTCTTAAGGTTGAACACATAGCTGAGATATAAGGAGTTTGTTATGAATACTTCTGCATTTGAGAATTACGAATCCTCTGTGCGTTCTTATTGCCGCCATTTTCCTGCTGTCTTTACTAAAGGAAAGGGCGCAATGATGTATGACGAGGACGGAAATGGATATATAGATTTTTTCTGTGGCGCGGGTGCACTGAACTATGGTCACAATAACGACTATATCCGCAACAAGCTGATTGAGTATCTTGAGGCTGACGGTATTCTGCATGGTATGGATATGTACACCCCGGCCAAGCGCGAATTTTTGGATACGCTGCAGGAGAAAATCCTGAAGCCACGGGGGATGGATTACCGGGTCATGTGCTGCGGTCCTACAGGCACAAATGCTGTGGAGGCTGCGTTGAAGCTGGCAAGAAAGGTTACTGGCCGCTCCAATATGTGGGCCTTTATGGGTTGCTTTCATGGTATGACTTTGGGCTCCCTGGCACTGACTACAGAAGCTTACGCCCGAAATGCTGCCGGTGTGGCACTCACAAACTGTACACACATTCCTGCGCCTTATATGTTTCCCGAGATGGATGTGATCGCCTATATGCAGCGCATGTTGGATGATGACCATTCCGGTGTTGCAAAACCGGCTGCATTGATCATGGAGACGGTACAGGCAGAGGGCGGCATTTACCCATTTAGCCCTGAATTCCTGCGGGGTTGTCGGAAATTCTGCGATGATAACGATATTTTGCTGATCGTAGATGATATTCAAGCAGGCTGTGGCCGTACTGGCACATTTTTCTCCTTTGAGCGAGGCGGTATCCAGCCGGATATGGTGACCCTGTCCAAATCGATTGGCGGAATCGGGATGCCCATGGCACTGTTGTTGATTCGGCCTGACAAAGATATTTGGAAACCTGCTGAGCATAATGGTACTTTCCGGGGCAATCAGCTTGCTTTTGTAGCTGGTAAAGCTGCAATTGAGTATATGGCGGAACATCGTTTGGACGAGGAAGCCAAGCGCAAGGGCGCAATTGTTGAGGAATTTATTCGTAATGAGATTCTGCCTATGGATTCCAGACTTTCCTGCCGTGGCATTGGCATGATGTGGGGCATTGACTGTGTTGCTGTAGGCGGTGATCCGTTCAGCGAGGCGATTGTGGAAGCCTGTTTTAAAAGAAAGCTGATATTGGAGCGTGCGGGCCGTGGCAGCAGTGTTGTAAAGCTGATGCCTGCTCTGGTCATTGAGGACAGTGTGTTAATGGATGGCCTGAGAATCGTCAAGGAAGCGTTTGCGGAGGCCCTTAGCAAGTGATAATTTAATAAGAATGCGAGTATCCGTTTTTTGGATACTCGCATTCTTAATCATCCAGATATTCCCGATAGACACGCTTATTCAGGGCGCAAATCGCTTCCTCGGTTGCGCCGTGAATGTGATCTGCAATTTCGCGCAAGTGTTGATTATCTCGAATCAGAAATACCGTGTCCCATTTGCTGACATGCTCATCAACCAAAATCAAAGTAATATCCATGGTTACGGCAACGATTTGGAAACGTTTGCCGTGAATATAGACATGCCTACCGATGTTTGTTTTGGAAAAGCCATCACCAAAGCCGATGGGGATTACGGCGATCAATTCATGATCTCGGGTGGCGGTATAAGCACGGGAATAAGCAATGCTTTGGCCTTGCCGCAGTGAGAACACGGACAGAACCTGACTGGTTAGCTGGAAGGTGTGCCCCAAATCGCTGTCTTCACTTTCAATATTATAAATAATATTACCTAAACGACAGGCGTTGCAGTAGGGGAGCTTTTTCTGACGGGGCAGGGTAAGACTGTTGCTGATGCTCACAATCTCTAAACTGAAAAGGTCCACGCCAGCCGTCATTTCTTCAAATATTGCATATTCCTGCATAGTATCTGCTACATTTTCTGCATTATAGCTGTGCAAGTATATCCCGGTGAGAGAGCATAAGCCTTGTTGTAATGTGTTCCAGATAGCTTCAAAGCCTGTCCGGTCTGTGGGACCGCCAAAAATATCGCTGCCGCCATTCGCGCGGATCAGCACCTGTAAACCAGGTACTGTGGCGGCATCTTTTGCTTGTTCCAGGTTTGCAACAGTAGCCCAAAGATTCTGTTTTACAAGTAGTGGGAGCTGATTTTTGGGCACAGGCGTAAACAGCAAAATAGGGATTGCAGGATATGCCTGACGCAGTGCAAGCCCTTCCTCCAACAAACTTGCGGCCAGACAGTTGACACCGCCCACGAGCATGGCATCTACGACTTGGTTGCTACGGTAACCGTAGCAGTCAGCCTTAACCACAGCCATATAGTATTGATAACCGGGATACTTTTTTAACAGCCTCTGGGTGTTGCGCCGAATAGCACCGAGGTCAATTGTTGCCTTTGTGGAGCGATAGACTTCCATAAGTACTTAGTCCAGAGCCAAGTCCGGCCGCTGGAACTCCTTTCTTCTTCTTTCGTAGGCCTCATATAGGGCGTTTTCAAAGGGAAGTTGCTCTGTATCTGTGTCAAGCTGTGTTAGGAGCCACTTGGCAAATTCCGGATTGGCAACCAGAAGAGGTCCCAGCAGATAGGTGGCGATGACACGACCCTGACGTATTCCCTCTAACTTGGAGTCTGGGGCGGAGCCGGTGCCGATCTGCACTTGGCACATAGCTGTTTCTTTGGTAATACCATAGGTATCTGAGAAGCGGCTCGTATAACCCAAAAGAGTCATATTCTCGAAGGTGGCCTGGATCAGCGTGTTAAAGCGCTTAGGAGCATGGCGCATGGTATAGGTATTATATACACCAAGGGCTTCTATACGAGCACCGTCCTCACGCTGAATATACTGTCCGAACAGTTCCAATGCATTGCCTAGCAACAGGAAAAGTGTCTGACCTGCGGTGCAGCACTGGGCAATTTCATTTTTCCACTGCAGTAGATGTTCCAGAATCCGTTCCTGGTTCTGCTCACTCATGGAGTACATGCAGCATAGATCCACATTTTCCTGCAGAAAATGGGGCTGCTCATTCAACTGTGTAAATATAAACTCTGCCTCTGGCAGGCACTGTTGCAAGAACATGGTGTTACCCTTGTCGCCATACAGGCAGCAAAGCTCAGGGTATAAGATCTCAATTTTCATTGGGCAGCCTCCAGCTTTTCAGCAGTTTCTCCTTCATCTGGCATGAGAGGGTGTAGGTTGAGGTATCATAGAGAATATAGACAGAATCCACTTCTGCGGTGCGGACCATATCTATGCCTGCCATTTCGTCCGATGCACAGCAGATCTTCTCTTCAGGAACACCAGCCAACAGCAAACGGACTTTGTGGTCATAGCACCGGGGGCCGGTGGCAATGACCTGGACAATACCCTCGCGCGTCATAAACTCATAGTCCACATCGTAGATCCAACCAATATATTCCACGCTCTTTTTTCGGTCATATGCATCGTCCATTGCTAAAACGATTGCCTTTTTACCCGGTTGGCTTGAAACATAATCGAAGGTTCGGCAGGAGGAAATACAGCTCTGTCCTTTGCTCATAGCTTGTACCACTGTGACACCGCCAACATTGGTCTGATTCAGGCGGGAATCAGGCACCTGAATTTTTTCTACCATCTGATAGACCTGCTCCGGAGAGAACCCTAACTCCAACAGGGTGGTAATTACAGTCAGCTCATTATAAATATTAAAGGTAATATCACTAATTAATGGGAAAGTGGATTCTGCTCCGTTGTGAGAAACATTGAGTGTTCGATTCTGTGTGTTGATTTGGGTAATCAAATAGTCCGCATTTTGGGAATGGAAATCGCAATTGGGACATTTTGCATGGCCAATATGATGGTAGCGCAGATAATCATAGGTCAACTTGGTGCCACATTGCGGGCAGAGTGTGTAGTCTGCCACAAGGTTCATAGGTGCTGTCGTGTCCGTTGGCAGCTTGTCGATGCCGTAGTATATCCGGGCATTATCCGGTTTAAGCATACTGCTGCACAGCTCATCTGCGTTCAATATCAGTTTTGTGGTATCGGGGCAATAGGTGTTGATCACACTGAAAATATAGTCCGGATGGGCATTCCGTTTTAGAGAATCACGAAACAAATTGGTGACGACCAGATAATCCGGCTTGATATAAGGCAGGATCAGACGGGAAGCCCGCTCATCTACTTCAAATACAGTGGCATCCACACAGCATTTACCCATCCAGTTCAAACTGTTCAACAGGTTGGTGGTGCAGCCGGGAACGATGTTAGAGCCGGTACGGTTGTTTACCACTTTTTTGCCGCTGGAAAGCAGGGCGTCGGTGAGCAGATTGGAAACGGTGGTTTTACCGTTGGTTCCGGTCACACAGATTGCCAGTGGTGCTTTTGGGGCCTGCGCCATAAAGTCAGGGCATATCTTCAGCGCTACAACACCGGGGGTGTGGGAGCCATCGCGCCCCATAAGACGAATCATCTTTCCGGTGCATTTGGCGGCTATCACTGCCAGATAATATCGTATACTGGGCATATTATTCTCCTTTTTCTAAATTCTAACCTTTATTTTAACCCGAATTGAATGGGTTGTCAACGACATAAAACACAGCAGTGTCGCGTTTGCGATGCTGCTGTATTTTGTAGGTTATGTAAGCTCTTCTTTATGAGCTGCTTTTTCTTCTCTGTGGCGGCTGATCTTATTATAGATCAGGATACCAATAATGCTAATGACGGCAGTAACTGCAAATACCAGAATTGCAAAGGTATAATCTTTTTCTGCTAAAGCACTGCCGCCTAACGTTGAAGTAACAATGGACGGAATTCTGGCAATAGTAGAAATGATCAGCCACTCGTGGAGCTTCATGCTGGTTAGACCGGCAAAGTAGGAAACAAGATCTTTTGGAGTGCCCGGAATCATCATAATGATAAAGGCCAGGGCATTTCGTTTGCGGTTGTCCTGCAAGAAGCGCATAGATCGAATTTTTTCTACAGAGAAAAAAACCTCCACCAGTTTGACACCAAGTGTTCTTACCAGCATAAAAATCACTAGACTACCCAGAGTAATACCAATCATGCAGAGAAAGGTGCCTTCTAAGGTGCCAAAGGCATAACCGGCACAGATCTCCAGGGGTTCACCGGGAATGATGGCGATAATTACCTGAAAAAATACCATGGCGACAAAGCTGAGCTGCGCCAGAATACCTTTGCCTTCAATCCAAGATCGATACTGATCCGGGTCTTCTACGAAGCGAATCATAGGCATACCTGCAAACCAAAACACTACCACCATAAACACAACAAAAAAGATAAGTACAAGAATACTGACTATTTTTTTGTGCTTATCCGTCACGAAAACTCACCTCTGGCTCAAAAAATCCTGTGAGAATAGTATAGCATAGTTTTTTGACATTGCTCAATCTTTTTTTGCGAATTTTAATAAAAAAGAAAGAATTTTTGTAATCTAACACAAAAAATTCAAGATTATTGTGATTATGCGTTAACTTATAATACTGATTGATTGGGTAATTGGCATGAAGATTCAGCATGTAGGAAAAAGATATGGGAAGGGGTCAATATAAAAGTAATGAGCGTATTGCAAAATAATGCAAGTACGCCCATTTTATTAAATATGTCTTTCAATCAAATCAAGATTTCAAAAGTGTTACAAGGTGCTTGCCACCAAAAATATCATTCCGGGTACATTCATCTAGGTTCGCTTTTTCTACAATAATCGTTGTGGATTGCAATTCCAGCAACGGTGCCGAAGAACCGTAAACAATATGCTCCTTGCCGATTGTCTCACAGGCTGCCTCTACTGCAAAATTGCCATCTTTAAAGCCGGAAACATCGGTAAACAGATTGCATCTTCCTTCAAATTGTGCACGCAGTTTAATTGTTTCAGCTTTTCTGGTGCAAGCTAATAGGGTTAGGATGTCTTTGTTATGATCTAAGAACGCTGCCACATCTTCCAGAGGAACGCTTTTTGGACTAAATATCCAAGCGGTGCGTTCGTCCCGAATTCGAAGCGTAAGGAGCAGGGGGAGGCGATAAGCACGCAGTGTATCGCAAACGGAATCCAATACAGGGTTCATAAGAGAGTAGTCATGAAAACCGGGCATCAGACGTACAGCTCTAATGTTCAGTTTTTCTACAGCCCGTTTCAGGTCGTCTTTCCAGCCGGGAAGCATAGGGTTCAGGGTCATTGCATGCATGTAGGATGTGCCCGCCAGCTCCTTGGAAAGCATCTCCTCAGCTTCATAGGGATCCTGATAGAAAATAGCCTCACAAGAGGAAACAAATCCACCCGTAATACCGCATCGCCTGTGTAATTCGGTGAGCTTCTGCAGTGTGTTGCAGCGCATTCGGAAGAAAGGCCAATTTCCGCAATAGCAATTAAAATCAATTCTTTTCATGCGTTAACCTCCTTACAGACGGAAACTTCGGCCTAAAAGCTTCTGCGCATTTTTAAAGAAGATCTTTTCGCGCTGGTCCTGCGTCAAATCCGCGCCTAAAACCTGCCCGATATTAACCAGATACTGATTGTCTGTACCGAACAAAATGCGGTCAGCGCCCAGATAGTCCAGCGCATAATTGAGATCGTCCCCATGGTAGACTGTGCCACTTTGGTCGCACCACACGTTCTTCAGATCCCGGATAGCAGGAATACCGTCATAGGAGCTGCCGCCCAAATGGGCCATCAGAATCTTGGTTTTTGGATGCCGGCGGGCCAGATTTGCCATTTGAATACCGGTGGTTTCGTTGGGAACCTGTGCAGTTGATTTTTTGAAAACGTGAAACAAAACCGGAATACCATTTTCCTCTGCGTACTCCATAATGGGATCCACAGAGGGGTCATCTGCGTAAGTGCAGCACCAGAGCTTGATCATATCAAACCCCTGTTCTTGGGTAGCACGTTTGACTACGTCCAGTACATTCTTATTTCTTGGATTAACGTAGACCGCTCCGCCGATCAGCTCTGGCTCTTCAGCCATAAATTGTGCAACAGAAGTATTTAAGTAATCAACCTCTTCTTCGTCAGATATATAGTTGGACAGTCCGGAAACATAGATCTTGTCAATATCAAAGGAACGGGCGCACGTCAGAAGCGTTTGCTTGGATCTTATCATTCTTTCCGGGGATTTGCCCCAGATATGAGCGTGAATATCAATGATCATTATGTTCACCTCTTACATAGAAATGATTTCACCAGTATTCATTGCTTTTTCAATGGCCGCGATCATATGTACAGGTTTTGTGAGTTGCTCAGCAGTCAGGGAAGCGTGTTCACCGTGTAGAAGCGCGGCAAAAGGTGCTGCTTCCAGAGCGTATAGACCAGCAGTGTCGATATCAAAGTGATAATTCTGCTTTTTGCCGTAAACCAAACACGACTGCTTGCCGCCGGCTACAAACTGCAGGGAAACGGCATCGTTTTGGTATTGGACATTGACCAGCAAATTTTGTCCAGTGCGTATGGCCTGTACATTTTTTACATCAAAGCCAAAGGTTTCCAGGCACATTTCCACCAGATGAGGAGCATAGAAGTAGATTCCGTCATAAGGGCTATTCAGTTTAATGAGGAAACTCATGGATGCACCCATAAATTCATTCTTTTCCCGTAGCTCTGCAACCAATGCTTTTATCGCTTGTATGTCCGGAAGATATTTACAGGCAGAGCCGCCCATAACCGGACAGTTGTACTTATGGATTTTTTTCATGAGCATATCGGCTTCAGCAGGATCAGAAGTGAAGGGCTTGTCAATGAAAAGAGGGATCCTTTGTTCAATAAATGGTAATGCATATGCCGCGTGCTCGGAACCCCTTCTGCAGGTGATCATGACAGCATCTACCCGGCCAAACAGATCTTCAACATTCCGTGCTACAAATTCAACACCGGCTTCCCTGACAATCGTTTGGTTTGCTGCTTCATCAGCACCGAGAATTGCAACAACACGCACATCCTCGTGATGTATTTTGCCAGTGTCAGGATCAGGTAGGTTATAGTACTTTGCAAATGCCAATGCATGTGTGTTTTCTGTGCCAATAATACCAATTCTAAACATTATAACACTCCTTACGACAGCCAATAGATTTAATTGCTAGGCGGAAAGCGCAGGTGCTTTTAAATTCTTCTACTGTTTCTTTCCGTACACATTATATTATAATGCATACAACAGAAATAAGCAAGCATGAATCAAACACCAGAAAGCTTATGAATCAAACACCAGAAAGCTTATGAGTTTTTTTATAACAAAAAGATACCAACACTTGACAAATCTTATAGCAAAGGCTATAATTTCAAAGTAATCAAATGGGCTTGTAGCGCAGTTGGGAGCGCACCACATTCGCATTGTGGGGGTCGAGGGTTCGAATCCCTTCAAGTCCACCAATAATCAGGCCGCCTTCTGGCGGCCTTTATTGATAGTTAATAAACTATTTGTGTTAAATTAGGGAGAAAACTCCGTTACCTTTAAAATTGATTTCCATCTATCCGACGCAATGCACGGCATTGCAATACCTAGAAAAATTGCCAGAAAATAATTATGAGTTGCCAGATAAATTTATGAGTTTCGTTGACACAGAACGAAAAATAGCCTATAATCTTATAGGCGTATCTAATCTAAAATTAGAATAGCGAAAGGAATGAAGAGATGAAGAATAAATTTGAACGCAAGTTTGGTCTGTTTACCGCTGTTTGTATGGTGGTAGGCACGGTTATTGGTTCTGGTATTTTCTTCAAAGCACAAGCAGTTCTTGAGAAAACTGGCGGAAATATGTTTTTGGGTGTCGCGGCATGGATCATTACTGGCTTGCTGATGATCATTTGCTCCACACAATTTGCGGTAATGGCCACCAAATATGGAAATGTCAGCGGTGTTGTGGACTACGCAGAAGCGACTTGCGGAAAATCCTACAGCTATTACATTGCCTGGTTTTTGGTGAATATCTATTATCCGGCTATGACCGGTGTGTTGGCTTGGGTATCCGCCCGCTATTTTGGCGAGATCTTCGGCTGGGGCGCGGCCGCACCTGAGGTTATGACCTTGTCTTGTCTGTTTCTTGTAGGTTCTTACACCTTGAACGCAATTTCCCCCAAGCTGGCAGGTAAATTTCAGGTTAGTGCAACGGTAATCAAGCTGATTCCTATCTGCTTGATAGTAGTGGTCGGCATTGTTTACGGTTTTGTTAAGGGTACGCTTCCTGCGAATTTTGCCCATGTGGTTAGCGCACCTTTTGGTGGCAGTGCCGGAAGCGGCTTATTTGCAGCAGTTATTGCCAGCGTTTTTGCATATGAGGGGTGGATCGTTGCTACCTCGATCAATGCAGAACTTAAAAATCCCAAGAAAAATTTGCCTCTTGCACTGGTTTTTGGTTCTGTCATTGTGGTTGCTGCCTATGTGCTTTACTTTGTAGGCGTTGCTGGTGGTGCTAGCACCGAGGATTTGATTAATAAAGGCGCGCCTACTGCATTTATAAATATTTTCGGTAAGGTCGGCGGTACTTTCTTGAATATTTGTATCGTTATCTCTTGTATGGGAACACTGAACGGCCTGATGGTTGCTACAACGAGAGGCATGTATGCCATAGCTGCGAGAAACGAAGGCCCTAACCCCAAAATGTTCAGCCAAATTGATCCTGCCACAAACATGGCAACAAATTCCTCTGTTTGGGGTCTGCTGGTCTGTTGTCTTTGGTTAGTCTATTTCTACGGTGCAAATCTGACTTCAGGCTGGTTCGGATTGTTCAACTTTGATTCCTCCGAGCTGCCCATCGTTACCATTTATGCCATGTATATTCCTATGTTTATCATGTGGATGAAGAAGGAAAAGGACCTCGGCGTTGGCAAGCGTTTTGTGTTGCCTGTAATTTCGATTATTGCATGTGCATTTATGGTGTTTGCAGCAGTTTACGCACACGGCATTACGCCTTACCTAACCGCCAAAGAAGCGGGGAAGTTCTCCTGTCCGGTTCTGTTCTATTTTGTGATTTATGTTATAATCATGGCGATCGGTGCATTTATTAAGAATTCCAAGAATAATAGATTGGAAGAGTAAAACCTTATTAAATCAATATCACGAAAATGACATCTCGGATTATAGAAATCCGGGATGTCGTTTTTGTTTGGCGGAGGTGGGGGGATCATTTGCATTTGCGGCATAGCTGCAAATAGAGGCTTTGCTCCGTCAAGCCGTCGCTAGCAACAGTCCGCCGGACTGTTGCGTTTGATTATTCAATTCCCCTTATACCAAGAGAAAAAAGCCACCACATGGGTGACTTTTCTTTTGGTGGAGGTGAGGGGAATCGAACCCCTGTCCGAAAGTAACTTGGAAGGAACTTCTCCGGGCGCAGTTTGTTATTTGCATTCCCTTACCGCACCGGGAACAAACACCCTGTGCGGCTTAGTAGCTTCATGATGCGTGGTGCACGCAAAGCTTAGCGCACGCACGTTCTCCACTCAGATCACACCCGAGCCCGGCTCGTGGACCTTCCGGGGCGGATGGGCGCCTAATTAGGCAGCCAGAGCAACAGTTTTGTTGTCAGTTAATTTTAAAAGTTACCCATTTTATCGTGGTTAGGTGCCACGGCCCGCTTATCCAGCCTCACTACCCCCGTCGAAACCAGTACACCCCCGTATTTGAAATAAGAGGTAATAGTGAATAGTGAAGAGGTATTTTGTCATCGGGAACCGGGGGATAGACCGGCTCCCGATAACTGTATTCTTAGAATCTGCCGTAGGGATCGGGGAGCTTATTGGGCTCAGGATAGTTTTCACCGTGGGTATCCACGATAATGGATGCGATCTTCTGCTCGGTTTGCGGACGGTCGCTGGCATCTGTCTTTGTCTGTGCAATGGCATCAACTACATCCAGACCGGATGTGACCTTGCCAAAGGCGGCGTATTGGCCGTCCAGGTGCTTAGCATCCTGATGCATAATGAAGAACTGGCTGCCGGCACTGTTGGGGCTGGAGGAACGGGCCATGGACAGCACACCGCGCTTGTGGCGCAGATCGTTTTTTACACCGTTAAAGAAGAACTCGCCCTTGATGCAATAGCCCGGGCCGCCCATACCGGAGCCTTCAGGACAGCCGCCCTGGATCATAAAGCGGGGGATGACCCGGTGAAAGATCAGGCCGTCGTAATAATTGTGATTTGCCAGATCAATAAAGTTGTATACGCTCTGTGGGGCCTTATCGGGGTACAGTTCTCCTTCAATAATGCCGCCGTTTTCCATTGTGATCTTAAAAGTGGGATTCATAATTTAATATCTCTCCTTCATTGCACGGTCGATTTGACGCTTGGCATCCCGTTCGGCCGCGGATTGTCTTTTGTCATAGAGCTTTCTGCCCTTACACAGGCCAACCTTTACCTTGACCCGGCCTCCTTTAAAGTAAACAGTCAGGGGGATCAGGGAATATCCGTCCTGTTTTACTTTGCCGAACAGACGCATGATCTCCTGTTTGTGCATAAGCAGCCTGCGGGGCCTGCGGGGATCCCGGTTGAAAATATTGCCGTGTTCATAAGGGGAGATGTGCATCTGGTTCAGGATCAACTGCCCATCCTTGATGCCGCACCAAGCGTCTTTTAGGTTCAGCGTGCCTTGACGGATGGATTTGACCTCCGTGCCGCACAGCTCAATACCTGCCTCCATTTCCTCTTCTACAAAGTATTCATGGTAAGCTTCCCGGTTACGGGCCATTACTTTTACATTTTCCAGACTGCTCACCTCCTTGTGTTCACAAGGTATTATACCATAAATGTCAAGCTAGTTAAACAGAAATTCCTCTAATTTTTCCGGAGATCTAAAAGTGAAATCGCAAAGTCCGGTCATTTCCTGCAGAACCTCCGGAATATCTGATTTGCTCCAGGCGGCGAAGGCGATCTGCACTCCTATACTGTGCGCCATGTGCCATGCGGGCTTCAGATCGTCTACCACCAGAAGCTGTTCCGGGGTAAAACCGTAGGTCTGCATGATGTGCTGCAGGGGATAAGGGTTGGGCTTACGCTGATGCTCCGGCAAGTCCCAGCCATAAATCACATCCGGGAGTATTCCAAAGTGGGCCAGATAATCCCGGGTTATATTCTCAGTGCTGGAATGGGATACAACGCACAGCATACCGCCTGCTTCCTTTTGCCTGCGGATGATCCGCTCTATACCGGGGTAAGGGGCCGGTATGTGGGTACGTACATAATCCATCCAGCCCTGGTATTCCTCCACAAGCTCCTGTTCTGTAAAACCGTATTGTTCCCGGCACATTCCCGCAAAACCGGGATGAAAGCACCCTTTTATATAATCCTCGAGGGTGATTTTTGTGCCGGGGCGAAATTGGTCCAAAATATAACAGAAATAGGGATAATTGATCGTTGTCTCGCTCTGCACTACCGTATCATCGTGGTCCAAAATCAGACAGGGATATTTAAGCATCGAATCCCTCCTTTAAAATTATTATATGCTTGTGTCAAATTGGGGACAAATTTGCAACTTTTTAATCATAACATACTTTTAATACAATTAGCAAGATGGAAACGTAACCATTACCATTTATATCGCTTAATAAAGATAAAAACCGCCTGCATTTTAGTAATACAGGCGGAAAGGGTTTTTGATATTAATTTTGATTTCCTCTTGATGATTTTATTATGTAATAAATGAATGCAGTTATTGATGCTCCAATCAGAGAAAATATTACTGGATATACCGACCATATAAAAGTACCTGCCCACGCTAGTGCTTTTATATCGAATCTAAACCAATAAAGAAAAGTGATTATACACAAAATAAACTGTGGAACCCATATCCCTTTTATCTTTATATATGATAAACAACCATATATTATAGAATATAATGGCAATCCAAAAACAAGACACAATTCCCTTAAATCAAATCGTATATAACCTCTACCGCTTTCATATAAATCGGCAAAAGTTGTAGAAAAGACAAACCAATAACCATTATTACACTTAACAAAATACAAAGCCAATATTTCTTCAAAAAATTCAAAAACCTATTTTTTATAACTACTCTCCTAAAAATTCAACTGTTTTTTCTACAACTCGAGTTCTGTGCGGAATTTTCGAATGCAAAAGAGCATCACCGAATAGCCATTCCATAATAGCTTCCCAAACGAAAGTTTCTCCACCATTGTCACCATTTGTATCAACGTCAACAAAGATTTTTTCATAGATATTTTTTGTTTGGAGTACTTGATGATAACAGAAATAATAACCTGATTGGTTACTTATTTATTTTTTCGAAAGTAATATACAAATTTTATCAATAATCCGAATAATAATGAAATGCTAACGGGTATAAAACCGGCTACTAAGCATTTAGGAAAATAACTCGAAAAAACCAACCTTGAGATCCCAAGCCTTATAAATGTCCAGCTAACGAAAAACAATATGGACAAAAGCAGTAACAAGCAATTGGGTATAATCAGTTTTTGAATCTTAGCATACGAAAAACATCCATAAAAAATCAAATACAACAAAAGCACCGGAGCAAAGGACCATAAAAATGGCCCTCCGTATTGTCGTGCATCCGGAAATTGATTTTCCCAATTAAATCCCATCAAATAAATACTATAAAAACACAGGGTTAAAATAAATAATATGGTGTACTGCTTTTTCATAATATCAAATCACCCTTCCAAATAGCCTATAACTTCGTTGAGCACGCGCTCCCTATGAGGAATTTTACTATGTAATCTGCTCAATAAACTATTACCACCATTAATATCAACACCTACAAGAATTCTTTCCATTTGAATCTTCTTATTCGGAGTGTTACCAATATTTTCTGTCCACCCTATTTGACTCATAAACCCGACCATATTATCGCCCACTTCTTTAGGGTCCATAACAGTTATACTCAAGTCCTTTACGTTATTTTTATAAATTCCTCGTTCTGTCATTAAATTTGTAATTTCATTATATGTTGATAATTCTGTTGACATTTCAAAAATCGAATCATCATGGATAACAGAATCTTCCGTATTAAAATCAACACCTGCTATAGCATAATATTTCGTATTACGCATTTTATTATATTGTAATTCATCTGTTAAAATATAATCACCAGGATAGCAAACGTCAAAATAGAGACCAGCATGACAATTGAGCTGAATTGAGTTATTTCCGCCGTACATAGAGCTTCCCCTATCTAAATCATGATCTGCCAATTTGTGAATACCAAAGCCAACAAAATTCCCCAAATCCGCATATCCGCTTCCCCAATGAGGTGTGCAAATAGTTATAAGTTTATCAACATGTTTGTCATAACCTATCTTCTCATTACAAGGATTAGTATAATACATGTTTTCAATGAAATACCTAGCAACTAGACCACCCATACTGTGACCAACAATATTAATCTTATAATTATTGTTGTTGTAATCATTTCTTGATGCATAAAAACAAGCTTTCTCTTCATCTGTACCTGAGGTTCTAACATCATCGATTAAGTTTTTAATATATTTCTCAAATTTCTTTGCACTATGTACTACCGCATCTTGATTAGG
>JAZNIG010000039.1:0-7791 GCA_045577355.1 Faecousia sp.
AAATGCCGCCTGTGGGCGGGATTTTTATTGTATAGTCAAACGGTAAGCAGTTCGGCCGCTTACCGTTTTTTGCGGAATAAGGACATAAAATAGAAACCAACAAACCCTAGGGTCATACCGGCCAGGTTCAGGATCAGATCATCCACATCAAAGCTGCCCAGGAGGGTAAATAACTGCAGGATTTCAACCAGAGAGATGGATAGCGTGCAGGTCAGCAAAAACAGAATAAAATTGCGCTGTTTTTTCCAAAGCTTGGGGAGCAGCCAGCCTGCAGGAATGAACAGCAATACATTCCCAAGCAGGTTGATCACACAGTGGATGACCAATGCTTCGTTGCTGTGATGGAGAACCACGTGCAGATAGTTTCGAATGGTGAAAAAGGGGGTGAAATTGATGTTTTGGCCCAGCATTTCCCGGTAGGTTAGTCCTTCTATCCAACCGGAGGAACGGCCGAACAGCAACCATAGCATAACGGCGCAGTACAGGAGAAATAAGAATCGCAGAAACGGTTGGGAAGTATACTCACGTTTTTTCATAAGGAATACAGAACCTCAAATCACTTGCGTTTGCCTTTAGGGACAGGCTTTTTAGGGGCGGGTTTTCTGGGCGCGGGCTTTTTTGCAATGGGCTTAGGGGGCAGAGGGCGTTTGTTGTCCCGTGGGGGAACAGCCCGGATCAGGCACTTAGGACCGGAGCCGATCAGGTCCTCTCGGTGTGCCTTTAAAAGCGCTTCCCGGACAAGGTAGTAATTCCTGGGATTCCGGTACTGGATCAGTGCCCGCTGCATGGCCTTTTCATGGGGGTCGGTGGGCACATAGACTTTTTCCATGGTTCTGGGGTCCAGGCCGGTATAGTACATGACGGTGGACAGGGTAGAGGGGGTGGGGTAAAAATCCTGAACCTGTTCCGGATTATAGCCCATGTCTCGGATATACTCAGCCAGTTCAATGGCTTCCTTGAGGGTAGAGCCCGGATGGCTGGACATCAGGTAGGGCACTAAGAACTGGTTCATTCCAAACTGCTTGTTCAGTGCAAAGTATTTATCCACAAACCGGTTATATACCGCGTTTCGGGGCTTGCCCATCCGGGACAGAACCGCATCGGATACATGCTCCGGAGCGACCTTCAACTGACCGGAGATGTGGAACTGGACCAATTCTTTGAAAAAGGCATCCTTTTTGTCGGCCAGCAGATAATCGAAGCGGATGCCGCTGCGGACAAAAACCTTTTTGACCCCCGGAAGCTTCCGAAGCTTCCGCAGCAGGGCGATGTAGTCCGTGTGGTCTGCTTTTATATTTTTGCAGGGGGTGGGGTACAGACACTGCCGCCCGCCGCAGGCTCCCTTGGTAAGCTGTTTTTCACAGGCCGGGTGGCGGAAGTTTGCAGTAGGGCCGCCCACATCGTGAATATAACCCTTAAAATCCTTGTCCTTGATCATCTGCTCCGCTTCCCAAAGAATCGATTCATGGCTGCGGGTCTGAATGATGCGGCCTTGGTGGAAGGTAAGGGCGCAGAAGGAACAGGCACCAAAACAACCCCGATTGCTCACAAGGCTGAATTTCACTTCCTCAATAGCGGGCACACCGCCGGCTTTTTCATAGCTGGGATGCCAGGCACGCATGTAAGGAAGGGCATATACCTGATCCATTTCTTCTGTAGTCAGGGGCTTCTGGGGTGGGTTTTGCACTACATATTCTCTGCCGTAAGGCTCTGCCAGACGCTTGGCGGTGAAGGGGTCGCAGTTGCTGTACTGCACATGAAAGCTCTCCGCATAGCTGCGCTTGTTGGTCTTGAGCTGGTCATAGGCAGGCAAAACAATTGTAGGCAGGCTGTCATCCAGCACATCTGTACGGAAAACCGTTCCGTCAATATAAGTAATATCCCGAATGTTCAGACCGGAATTAAGCCCATCGGCAATCTCGACAATGCTTCGTTCTCCCATGCCGTACATTAGCAAGTCCGCCTGGGAATCCAGCAAAATGGAGCGCTTTAAACTTTCTGACCAGTAATCGTAATGGGCCAGACGGCGAAGACTGGCTTCAATACCACCGATCAGGATAGGGACATCTTTATAGGTCTGGCGAATCAGGTTGCAGTAGACGATGGTAGCATAGTCAGGGCGCTTGCCCATGACCCCGCCGGGCGTAAACGCATCTGTCTTGCGTTTGTGCTTGGTGACAGAGTAGTGATTCACCATAGAATCCATATTACCGGCTGACACCAAAAAACCCAGACGGGGGCACCCATAGAGATCAATGGACTTGGGGTTTTTCCAGTCCGGCTGGGAGATGATACCCACGGTATAACCTGCGTGCTCCAAAACCCGGCTGATAATGGCGTGACCGAAGGAAGGGTGGTCCACATAGGCATCGCCGATCACATAAACAAAATCGCATTGTTCCCAGCCCCGGGCAATCATATCCTGTTTGCTGATAGGAAGAAAGTCCATACACACCCTCCAAACGTGTTTTCTGTGTATTATACCATCCCGCAGCTTAAAATGGAAGAGGAAACAGGGTGATGTGCAGCAGTTTTTGATTTTTGGCCAGTCAAAAATAATTTCAGAAAAACAGAAAAAATAGGTTGACAAATTTCGCTTGCCGTGTTAATATATCCAAGCGGTTGGGGCTTCCCGGCCAAAATATAATATGCGCGAGTGGTGGAATTGGTAGACTCGCTAGATTCAGGTTCTAGTGTTCACTGCGGACGTGCGGGTTCAAGTCCCGCCTCGCGCACCAAAAAAGCAGATACCCAAATGGGTATCTGCTTTTTATTGCCGAGACGAGGATTTGAATAATGTAAATCGCGGCCTGCCGGTCACAAGAGCGTCCTAATAGTGGGTTGCACAGAGTTTGTGCATATGATATAATTGTAACATCTAAGAATGTGACGCAGGAGGGATCAATATGAGCATAGCTTTTCTGATCATTACCGGCTTACTGCTCGTAAGCGCGTATGGTGCGCTGGTGACAAACGGCAGGAAGCGCAAAAGTTGCTTTGGTATTTTGACAGCAGTTCTTTCTGCAATATCCCTGATACTGTTTCTTTATTTGCAGAACGCCAGTGGCGGTGTGGATCATGGCGAGCTGTTTGGACAAAGGATCCTCCCAATTGGCGGTTACACGCTGGCGCTTTTCCTTGGTGTTTTCGTGTGCATCAAAAATCGGAGAACTGTAAGATGAGGGGCGTAAGGCTGCTACTGCTGATGACCACAGTCCTGTTGTGCCTGTGGGGTTGCAGACCGGATGAACAGGTGGGGCAGGAAAGCCAGGCTGTGCCTGCTACAGATCCGTCTGCTTCTGAGGGATCCACGAATGTAACTGCTACCCAGGAATCTACAGAAGAAACTGCCACCCAGGAGACAACGCTGCATGCAGATATCCACGCACCTTTCTATCTGGAGGGATTTACTTTGGAGCAGGTGGTTGCTTATTTTGCGGAGGTGGTGCTGGATACAGAGTACAGCAGTGGCGAGGGGAATGTACATGTGGTTCAGAAGTGGACCCAGCCCATATGTTACATGATGCATGGTGATGCCACGCAGAAGGACAGGGAGAAGCTGGAGGAATTGTTTGCGCAGCTAAACGCTGTGGAGGGCTTTCCTGGAATTGAAGTGGCACCGGCACCAATTGCGGCAAATCTGACACTGAATTTCTACAACCGGGAGGATTTTCAAACCTATTTTGGACGGGTTGTCAACTATGAGGATGCGGACGGTGCGGTAGAGTACTGGTACTACAATGCAACAAACCAGATTCATAACGCGTCGATTGGCTACCGGACAGATATTGACCAGTACACCCGTAATTCAGTACTGCTTGAGGAAGTAATCAATGGCTTGGGTATTACAGATACCAAGCTGCGGGAAGACAGCATTACTTACCAGGGATTTAGTCAGACCCAGGAGCTGTCTGAGATGGATTGGCTGATCCTTCGACTGTTGTATCATCCGGATATAAAATGCGGGATGAATCTGGAGCAATGCAGAGCAGTTATTGAAAAATTATACTATTAAGTCAGGCGGGCCATTAAGTCCCGCCTGATTTGCGTCTATCGCTGATGAATAATGCCCGGTATTTATTGCCAATACTATTTCTAAAGGAGTTGGTGTAATGGAATCAGTTTGGCAGAAAACGGATAAGCGTACCTGGTATCCTGCCCTCAAAAAGGATCTGGAGACAGAGATTTTAGTAATTGGTGGCGGGATGGCCGGGATCCTGTGTGCCCGGAAGCTGCAGGAAGCGGGGAAACGGGTGGTGGTGGCAGAGGCTGAACGGATCGGCCACGGCATTACAGCACGGACCACAGCGGTACTGACCGCACAGCATGACTATCTCTACCAGGATATGCTGAAGCGCTTTGGGGAGGAGACGGCCCGGGCGTATTTGCAGGGAAATCTGGATGCGGTTAGAGGATTTCGGGAAATGTCCAAGAAGATTCCCTGTGATTTTGAAGAAGCCCCATCTGTCCAATTTTCAGCCAATGATCCGGCACGGCTGGAATTGGAAGTGGAAACGGTAAACCGGCTGGGATATCCCGCCCGATTTGAAGAGAGGATTCCGCTGCATGTTCCGGCAGTAGGCGCGGTAATCTACCCGGATATGGCCCAATTCCATCCGCTGAATTTTTTGATGGGTGCGGCAGAGGGACTGGAGATCTATGAACAGTCCCGTGTGCGGGATCTGGACGGCACAACCGCACAGTTGGACAATGGAAAGATCAGGGCTCAACAAGTGATTGTGACAACGCACTTTCCTTTTATCAACCGGCGGGGACTGTATTTTATGAAGCTCTATCAGAGCCGGTCCTATGTGCTGGCTCTGGAAAATGCGCCCCATATTGATGTGACATTGGCTGAGTTGGAAGGACAGGGGCTGTATTTTCGGCGTTATGGGGAGCTGCTGCTCATGGGCGGCGGGGATCACCGCACGGGGAAACCGGGCGGAGGGTTCGATTATTTGCGCCGTCTTGCCGGGCAGTATTTTCCGGATGCGAAAGAACGGTATGCTTGGGCCAATCAGGACTGCATGACCCTGGACGGACTGCCCTATGTGGGCAGGTATTCTTCCCATATGCCGGGTGTCTATGTGTCCACTGGCTTTAACGCCTGGGGGATGACCAATTCCATGGTGGCAGCCACGCTGCTGACGGATATGCTTTTAGGCAGGGAAAACCCGCTGGAAGGGGCGCTGCGTCCGGATCGATCTGTGATGCGCAAACAATTACTATGTAATGTGGGATCAACAGTAGCGGATTTTGCTATGCCTACAACCAAGCGATGTCCCCACTTGGGCTGTGCGCTGAAATGGAATCCCCAAGAGCATAGTTGGGACTGCCCCTGTCACGGATCCCGGTTTGCAGAAGATGGGAAGCTTTTGGATACTCCGGCTCAAAGGGACGCGCACACGGTTGACGACTGAAAATAAAAACCTGCCGGGAACAACGTTCCCGGCAGTACGCATATTAAGAAGTATGTCACCGATGCGATGATCTTCTAAACAGAAAAACTTACTTTTACACATTAAATAGGAAATTGACGATGTCGCCGTCCTTCATGACGTATTCCTTGCCCTCGCTGCGGACCAGACCCTTGGCCTTGGCGGCAGCCATGGTGCTGCACTGCTTCATGTCCTCAAAGGCAATGACTTCTGCCCGAATGAAGCCCCGCTCAAAGTCCGTGTGGATCCTACCGGCAGCTTGCGGTGCTTTCGTGCCCTTCTTAATAGTCCAGGCGCGGCACTCGTCAGTGCCTGCCGTCAGGAAGGAGATCAGGCCCAACAGGGCATAAGAGCTTTTGATTAGCTTGTCCAGGCCGGATTCATTCACACCCAGCTCTTCCATGAACATGGCCTTTTCCTCAGGATCATCCAGCTCTGCAATATCCGCCTCCAGCTTGGCGCAGATGGGGATCAGCTGGCTGCCTTCCTCGTCAGCCAGTGCTTTTACTGCAATATAATGGCGGTTGGCTTCCGGTTCGTTGATCTCATTTTCCGCCAGATTGGCAACATAGATGGTCTTTTTCAAAGTCAGCAGGTCGGAGGTGCTGATCAGCGCCAGATCGTCTGCGTCATCTGTAAAGGTACGGGCCAGCTTGCCCTGATTCAGGTGCGCAAGCAATTCTGTAAACAGCTCTGCCTCCCGGGCAAATTTCTTGTCGCCGCCCTTCATGGCTTTTTGGACTTTGTCGATCCGGCGCTCAACCATTTCAATATCGGCCATGACCAGCTCCAGATTGATGATCTCAATATCGCGCAGAGGATCGGTGCTACCCTCTACGTGGGTCACGTTGGAATCGTCAAAGCAGCGAACCACGTGGACGATGGCGTCTGTGGTGCGGATGTTGGAAAGGAACTTATTGCCCAGTCCCTCGCCCTTGGAGGCACCCTTTACAAGGCCTGCGATATCTACAAATTCGATCACAGCGGGAGTGGTCTTCTTGGGCTGATAGAAATCAGACAGCCACTGCAGCCGCTCGTCGGGCACGGATACCACACCTACATTGGGGTCGATGGTGCAGAATGCATAGTTATCAGCCGGAACGCCGGCGTTAGTGATAGCATTAAACAGGGTGGACTTGCCAACATTAGGAAGCCCCACGATACCTAGTTTCATTTCTTCTTCTATCTCCTTAAAAATCCTTTATTTATCAAGGTTTTTTGGCACCCCGGTTTTCCGTATACACCTTTTATACACCTTTTGTACACCTTTTTACACGGTAGCGGTGGGGGAGCTTTCTTCAAACAAGGATACGGCCTTTAGCATAGAATCGTTTGTGACGTGCACATATCGATCCATGGTGGTTTGAATACTCGCATGTCCTAAAAGCTTCTGCAAAACCTTGGGTTGCATTCCGCTTTCAATTGCTCTTGTCGCATAAGTGTGGCGCAGAGCATGCATACAAAATCTTTTGATGCCTGCTTCATCGCACAGCTTATACAGATGGGTATCATAGGAACTGTTCTTGGCCGGCTCGCCTGTTCTCCAATTGATGAAGACAAGATCGTTCATAACAAGCTTGGATTTTGCTCCTGTGTGTCTGTCAATGTACTCCAGTTCCTGAGAGAGGGTTTCCGATCTCTTTTGGTTCTTGGAGTTCTCGTAGACTGTCTGCAGAATTTCGTAAGCAAAATTGGTCAGCGGAATGGTCCGGTAGCTGTGCTGCGTCTTCGGAGGGCCTGCCCGCCAATCCTTTTGCTTGTGACGAAACTCAAGCGTCTTGTTGACAGTCAGTGTCCGATTTTCCCAGTCGATAGCATCCCAGGTCAGTCCAATCAGTTCTCCGGTACGAAGTCCTGTTTCCAAGATCAGAGCGTATTGATAGTAGTTGTGAGACCGCTTGGCGACCTCTAAGAACTTTTTCTGCTCTTCAATGGTTAAGAACTTGATATCGTTTTTGGCTCTTACCGGCTTGGTGTAGCGCACACCGTCCATAGGGTGCTTGGGAATCAGATCGTTCATCAGTGCTGACTTTAACATGGTTCCCATACAGATGTAAGTTTGCCGGATTGTCGCACCTGCGTAATCCTTGTCCATTTGATTCAGGACGATCTTGCAATGCATGGGTTTTACATCTGTGAGCTGCATCCTGCCGATGACGGGCTGAATGTTGAACTTGTATCGCTCACGATAATTTCGCAACATGTTGGGGGATAAGTCTCCGACGATGTTTTGAATCCAGTAATCAAACCAAGTGTCCACAGTCATGTTCACAGGAACAACTATGGAGCCGTGCCGATCTTGATACTGGGAATCTGCTTGCCAGTTCCTTGCCTCCGGAATCGTGTTGAAATA
>JAZNIG010000040.1:0-29298 GCA_045577355.1 Faecousia sp.
TGGCGGCGGCAGTAATGGTAGCTCCAGCCGTTGCCCTCTCTGGGGAAATCGATCCACTCCGGATGGCCAAACTCATTGCCCATAAAGGTTAGATAGCCCTCGCCGCCCAGGCTCATGGTCAGCAGCCGCAGCAGCTTGTGCAGGGCCATGCCCCGGTCGATCACCAGGTTCTGCTTACTTTTCTCCATGCCCCAGTACATCTCCTGGTCGCACAGGCGGAACATAATGGTCTTGTCCCCCACCAGCGCCTGGTCGTGGGATTCACAATAGCCAATTACCTTCTCGTGGGGACGGCGGATCACCAACTCATAGTAGACCTTATTCAGATCCCAATGCTCGTCCGGTGTCTCCTTCAGAAGGCGTATCCACATATCCGGCTCGCCCATGGCCAAGCGGTAGTCAAAGCCCATGCCGCCCTCCTCAATGGGCAGGCATATGCCCGGCATGGCGGACATATCCTCGGCAATCAGGATCGTATTCGGATTCACCTGCCGTACCAGCTCGCAGGCAAGCTGCAGGTACGTCACGGCTTCCACATCTGTATTCATGGAGAAGTACTTGTCATTGTGGTCAAAGGAGGTTCCCAAACCATGGTCATGGTAGAGCATGGAGGTAACACCGTCAAAACGGAAGCCATCAAAGTGGTAGACAGTCTGCCAGAATTTCAAGTTGCTCAGCAAAAAGTGGATGACCTGGTTCTTATCGTAATTAAAGCACTTGGTGTCCCAGGCGGAATGATCCCCCTTGGGCCCGGCATGGAAAAACTGATATTCTGTGCCGTCAAACCGGTTCAGGCCCTCCCGGGTGTTCTTGCTGGCGTGGGAATGGACCACGTCCAGCAGCACAGCGATGCCCATGCTGTGCGCGGTATCGATCAGCCGCTTCAGGCTTTCCGGCCGACCAAACCGGGATGAGGCGGCAAAAAAGTTCGTAACCTGATAACCAAAGGATGCATAGTAGGGATGCTCCATAATGGCCATGATCTGAATGGTGTTATATCCCAATTCCTTGATCCGGGGCAGCACATTTTCCCGGAACTGGTCATAGGTGCCTACCGCACCTGCCTCCTGGGCCATGCCGATATGACATTCGTAAATGAACAGCTCCTTTTCCGGGACAAAGTCCTGATCTGTCCAGGAAAATTCTGTCTCCGGGTCATAAATTACCGCATTCCAGTCTGTGGTCTGCGGGTCCTGTACCACCCGCTGGGCGTACACCGGGATCCGCTCCAGCTCCTGGCCCTCATGGATCACCACGGCCATAACCTTCATGCCGTCCCGCAGGGTATTCCTTCCCCGCAGAAACAGCTCGAATACGCCGTCTCCCTTTTTCTTCATGGGAAAGGCTCTCCGGTCCCAGCCGCAGAAATCGCCGGTCAGGTACATTGCTTCTGCCCCGGGCGCCCACTCCCGGTAGTACCAGCCATTCCTTGTTTTATGAAAGCCAAAGTAGGCGCTGCCGTTGGCAAAATCTGCCAGTGTTTGATTCTTGGAAAGCAGTTCCCTTTTCTTTTTTTCAAACCGCTCCATCCGCTGGACAATATCCTGCTCATAGATAGCCAAATTGCTGTCATATTCCAAAAGCTTATACTTCATAAAGACTGTCCTTTCCTCTGATGGTATCTATTATTACTTTACTCCCCTTTTACTGCCGCGTCAAGGAGAAAAAAGCCGACAGATCAACAGTTTATACAATGCAGCCAACAAAATATGTCATTCCGAGCCAGTGCGCACACTGGCGTGGGAATCTCTTGGATCAACGCATCAACAGGAGATTGCCACACCAGTGACATCGGTCACTGGTTCGCAATGACATCGTTTTTCTTTTTTATGTTTTCCGAATAAATTTTTCTCTGCACTTAGGACAGGTGATGGATATTTTTCCTTTTCCCCGGGGGACGCGGACCTGCTGACGGCAGCGAGGGCAGTCATAATACCGATGCTCCCGGTCTTTCAACCGCTGGATCAGCATGAGATATTTCCGGTTTTCCTGATACCGCTTATAGGTATTCCGGGACAGTATGCGAAACAGGGCCCAGCCCATTAGGCCATAGGAGAGAAGCACCAGAATCAGGTTCAGCAGTGGCAGGCGCACAAAAACTGCCAGCAGGCTGGCGATGAGACCAATCACCAAAATGGCCATATTCAGTTTGTCTGTACCGTAGCGGCCCATCATAAACCGCCGGATCCAATTGCTAAATCCCTTCATACAAGGACCTCTTATTCTTCAAATATATTCTTATTATATTGAAAACCACCGGCATTTCAACCGCTATAGCACATATTTAACGATTTGTTTACAGTGTAAGGCAGCGGCTATCGCTGCGTTGCAATACAGCAATTTCGGCGGGAGCGAGCCCCCGCTCTACAACAAGGAATCATTATAAGCATTGTTTTAGGACGTGTTGCCGTTTTGCAACACGTCCTGCTTATTTCGTGCTTTACTGCTCCTTCACGCCTTCGATCAGGCCGTTGGCCAAGCCCACAAGCCCCTGCATTTCCGAGGGGATAATGATCTTGGTTGCATTGCCGTCAGCTACCTTCTCCATGGCCTGGATGGATTTCAGCTTAATGACCTGTTCATTGGGTGCTTTTTCATTCAGCATACCCAGAGAGTCTGCCAATGCCTGCTGGACAGTACGGATCGCCTGGGCCTCGCCGTCTGCCTTCAAAATGGCTGCCTCCTTCTCGGCCTCTGCCCGCAGAATGGCTGCCTGCTTTTCCGCGTCCGCACGCAGAATGGCAGATTCCCGCTCACCCTCGGCGATCAGGATTGCGGACTTCTTCTGGCCCTCCGCCTGCAAAATTGCCTGCCGGCGGTCACGCTCGGCCTTCATCTGCTTTTCCATGGAGCTCTGAATGTCCTGAGGCGGCAAAATGTTCTTCAGCTCCACCCGGTTGACCTTGATGCCCCAGGGGTCTGTGGCCTCGTCCAGAATGGCGCGCATTTTCGTGTTGATAATATCACGGGAGGTCAAAGTCTGATCCAATTCCAGATCGCCAATGATATTCCGCAGAGTGGTAGCCGTCAGGGTCTCCATAGCGGCCATAGGCTGCTCCACACCGTAGGCATACAGCTTGGGGTCTGTGATCTGGAAGTAAACCACCGTGTCAATCTGCATGGTTACATTATCCTTGGTGATCACCGGCTGGGGCGGATAGTCATGAACCTGCTCTTTCAGGTTTACCCGCCGGGCGATCCGGTCAATGAAGGGCCACTTCACGTGGATGCCCACGCCGTGGACCGCCTGGAACGCGCCCAGTCGCTCAATCACATAGGCTTTGGACTGCTGCACCACATAGATGTTGGAAATTACCAGTACAAACAGCACAATAATAATTGCGGCAAGAATGAATAATTCCATTGTTTTCCCTCCTGAATTTTATAAGTTTGCGTTTACTTCCGCCGGGGATACAAATACCTTCACACCTTCGATCCGGTCTACCCGGATCACGGTGCCCACCTCGATCGGCTGACCGGATGTGCTTCTGGCGGTCCAGACCATAGCCCCCAGCTTCACCTGTCCGCAGGATGCCAGATTGTTGATCCGCTCTGTGACCGGTCCCCGGGTGCCGATCACCGAATCCACATTGGTTTTTACCAGCTTGGGCGTGAAATACTTTCGGACCATTGGCCGCAGAGACAGCAGCAGCACCGCGGAAACAGCGAAAAACAGCACCACCTGCAGCCAAAGCTGTCCTCCCAGTATACTGGCAAGCATTGCAACCAGCGCACCCGCGGCAAACCAGGAAGATACCACAGCCACTGTATTTGCCTCCACAACTATAAACAGCACCATCAGTAAAAACCATACGATAGCAGCCCAATTCATGTAAAAAACCTCCTTCCGCTTCTCATTGGGTCTTACTGAAATCATAGCAAAAAACAACGCCCGGGTCAATGAACAGAATGTGAAAATTATCGTTTCTTTTTTTGAAAAACTGTTGCTTACTTGGGAAAGGTGATGTATAATTTATATGTAAAATTATGGGCTTAGCCCTGAATATGGAGGAATGATTATCATGTTCAATGCAATGATTGAGACTTTGAAGGCCAATCCCCGGAAAATTGTCTTTACCGAGGGTCACGATGCCCGCATCCTGGAGGCAACAGCCCGCCTGGTAAAGGGCGGCTTCCTGACCCCAATTCTGGTGGGCAATGTGGACGAAGTAAAGGCCAACGCTGCCAAGGGTGGCTTCAACATTGAAGGTGTTGAGATTCTGGATCCCCTGACCTACAAAGGCATGGATGCCATGGTTGAGAAGATGGTTGAGCTGCGCAAGGGCAAGATGTCCCCGGAAGAGTGCAAGGCCGCTCTGTCCAAGGGCAACTACTTCGGCACCATGCTGGTGAAGATGGGCTACGCCGATGCTCTGCTGGGCGGCGCTACATACTCCACTGCTGATACTGTCCGTCCCGCGCTGCAGCTTGTGAAGACCAAGAAGGGTGCCAATCTGGTGTCCTCCTGCTTCATCATGGTCCGGGGCGAAGAGAAGCTGGCCATGGGCGACTGCGCCATCAACCTGAGCTATGAGGATTCCGTGGACAAGGAAGGCAATGTGACTGTTTCCGCTGCCCGGAAGCTGGCAGAAGTGGCTATTGAGACCGCGAACACCGCTAAGGTCTTCGGCATCAATCCCAAGGTAGCTATGCTGAGTTTCTCCACCAACGGCTCCGGCAAGGGCGGCACGGTCAAGCTGAGTCACGATGCCACCATCGTTGCCAAGGAATTGGCTCCCGATCTGATGATCGACGGCGAGATGCAGTTCGACGCAGCAGTTGCCCCCGAGGTTGGCCAGCTCAAGTTCCCCGGTTCTCCTGTGGCCGGCTATGCCAACACCTTTATCTTCCCCACCATTGAGGCCGGCAACATTGGCTACAAGATTGCTCAGCGGCTGGGCGGCTTTGAGGCCTACGGCCCCATCCTGCAGGGTCTGGCTGCTCCCATCAACGACCTGTCCCGTGGCTGCAACGCAGACGAGGTCTACAAGATGGCAATCATCACCTGCGCAATGGTTTAATTTGCAATACAGCAATTCAGGCGCTGCCGGGTGGCAGCGCCTGTTTTTGTGCTTTACCCAGTTCCGCCGCAGCGTTCTGTCTCCCTCATCAGAGGGAGGTGGAAAAAATCTTTGATTTTTGACGGAGGGAGAGAAACATAAAAAATCTCTCACCCAGTCTTTTGCTTCTTAAAATCCAGCCCCCTCGTCACTAGCGAATGCAGGTGCTGTGCATGCGAGCAACCGCCGCTTGTGGCGGCTCTTAGCGAGTCGTAGAGGGGGCCTTGGGTACGTGTATAACCGCATCCGCGGTGGTTATGATTTAATATCCTACATAAGAATCCGGCAGCTTTGGTTCGCCGTTCAGCCAACGCAGCCTGTCCCGGTATTTGGGCTCAACTTCCACTTTCGGTACGTCCAGCACATAACGTTCACAGGCATTGATCACTGTGGTTTTTCCGTATTCCCGCACCCGGGTTTTGTCCGGCCCATAGCACAGATGAACATGGCCATGGAGCATGTATTTTGGCTGATACCGATCTAAAAGCGCCCGCAGAGCCGTGAAGCCCCTATGTGCCCGATCATTGTAATCTCCAATCCCCTCTGCCGGCGCATGAGTTACCACAATATCCACACCCTTTGCCCGCCACAGGTGAAAACGGAGTTTCCGAATCCGTCTGCGCATCTGATTTTCGCTGTATTGGTAGGGCCCGGGATGGTATTTTCTGCAGCCCCCCAATCCCAGGATTCGGATGCCATTATATACCACAAGCTTATCATCGATACAGTTACACCCCAAAGGTGGATTCCGATCATAGCCGGTGTCGTGGTTGCCATGTACATACAGCACCGGACACCGGGCCATAGTAACCAGAAATGACAGATAACTGGCTTTCAAATCACCACAGGAAATGATCAAATCATAGTCCTTCAGGCTGCCCTCTTTATAATAGTCCCACAGAGCGGGGCTCTCTTCATCGGACACAGCCAAAATTTTCATTTGTGTTCCTCCATTTCCACCGGGATCTGATCCCGATGGATACCCAACGCCCGCACGATTGGCTGAGCAAAGGGTTCTATCTCTTCAAATTCGGGGATACTGCCTTCCACATTTTCGCAAAGCCAGTCCATGTGCAGCAGCTCTTCGGCAGAAAAACCCCGGCTGCCATCATTTTTCACAGAGCCATCCTGGGCCACGATCTTTCGATGGAAGGGATCCAGTGTACCGTTTCGCAAAGCGGTACGCAAAAGCTGCGCCAGTGTAGCTACGCCCTCCGGCAAGCAATCTGCCAGGTTTACATCAATAACCCCACTATCCATGCCCCACCAATAATTCAAGGGCCTGGAAGAATGTCTGTCCCTATCCCACGTACCTGCCAAAATGGAACGAATCACTTTTTCGTAAAATTCACCCCAGACCCAGCAGGGGGACGCCAGCGGTTCCAGCACATCCCTATCATTTAGCTGATAGGTGCCATAGCTGCAGAAATTTAAATACCGCTTATCCTGGGTAGGCACATCCCGGTTAGAAAACACCCGGATACCATCCCGTAAGAAATCCTCCTGGGGGGAGCCGGGCAGACAGGACCAGCGCAGGCAGATCCTTGCCCGGGGATTGGTCATCTGGGCGCCCAGCGCAAAGGCGTTAATGGATGCAGGGACACCGAAAATCGGGTTTGAACCTATATAGCCAATCCGGTCATCATTGGCCATAGCACCGGCAATTGCGCCTGTTATAAATTTGGCTTCATAAATCCGGCCATAGTAGGTGCGGATACTGGAATAGGGGGTATCCACAGAACAATTCAAAAACCTTATCTTGGGATACTTGACCGCCATCCGCAGTGTGGGTCGGCTGAGTTGGGGTGTGGTAGTAAAGACCACATTTGCCCCTTCCTCTACTGCCTGCTCAATAATGCTCTCTGCTGTTTCCAGAGAATCCGCGTGATAATAGCTGCGGACAGTAACCTGATCTGCCAAAGCTTCTTCCAAATGCTTACGTCCCTGATCGTGACCGTTGATCCAATCACTGGTTTGCAGATCCATAGGATGGACAAAGGCTACATTCACATGATCCGGTGCCAAGGACATAATACGTCCAAAAAGCCCGGTTTTGTTCTCTGTTGGAACAGGATCTGTCCGCACTTCTACCGGCTGATCCTGGGAAATTGCCACCATATCCTCTCGCAGGGTTGCAACCGTATTTTTTAATTGACTTCCCGACATTTGGCACAGATCTTGATAGGAATATATACGCAGCCAAAGCAAAAGGGCTTCCTCCGGCAGAAGCTGGCCAAAGGTCTCCTTCTGAGAATAAAATGCCTCCCGGAAATACGCAAAATAAGAGGAAAAAGTACGTCTTTCCAATTCACTCCAGCTTTCTCCTGGCTTCTTACCCACATGGGCCAAAAGCTCTGCATACTCTCCGGGGTTTCGGAACTGGATCTGATAAAGACCGGTGTCTTTAAAAAATTCCATAAACTCATAATATGCCCGGACCCGGGGTTCCTCTGAAGGAACAGGGATAATGCGGGTTACCACTGCAGGAATCCTGGGTGCACCGAAATGTTTCATAACGCTTACCCGCTTATTTCCTTCCTGCACATAAAAATTACCCATAAATTCAAAGCAGGTAATGGGATCCCGGATGCCGCTGGACAAATGGTCTGCGCAAAGGGATATCCACTTTATAGCAAACTCCGTATCTGCATCCAGCAAAGGCATAAATCCGGCACTAAAAGCAGACGACCGTCCAGCTGTTTTCATGCCGATGATCTGCTCTGTGGGAATATCAATAGTCCCGATCAGCATAGTCGTCTCATCGCCCTGATAGCCGGGGGCATATTCCAAAACAGCAGGATAGGGATCTTTTCCGTCTGATAAAAGCGTCTTATATTCCCGCAGACCCATTCGCTGCGCCTGCAAATATTCTTCACGTGCTTCCTGTTGGTACATAAGACCTATCCCCTTTAAAAACACTGTTTTTTAAATATCATAGCTTTTTTATCTGTGATTTTCAACTATTTTTTGCCTGACCGCAGTCATGTTACGTTTATAAATCGTTTTTGATACATTATTAAGCTGTTGGAGCTGTTTTCTAAAATAGCTGCATGAAATACTAAGTGTTTCCTGCAATTTTTTGGTTTTCTTCTTTTCTTTTTTTAATATTGTATCTACTTAAAAACTGCTTGTTTTTTACGCAAAAATATGATAAAATTTAGGGTGAGAAAGTAGAATCCAAAATGTTGGTTTTTCCTTGTTTTTTCGATAGTTTTTACATGCGGTATTAGAGAAAGGAGACCCGCTTATGTATTCATCCGCCTATGTGTGGGCTAAGGTTTTAAGTCATATGGAAGAGCGATTAGGTGCGGTCACCATTTCTGCCTGGTTTGATGATGCGGAAGTGGTGGAACTAAACGAGGAGCATCTGATTTTATATTCTGCTTCCGACTTTCGCCGGGAAATCATTCACCGCCGGTGTACTGACTACATTCAGGACGCTTTGAAGGAAATTTTTAATTCCGATGCGAAACTGATCGTATTTGGTGATGAAGAATTAAATGCTTATCGTTCTAAAGACAAAAATACGCCCTCTATGGATTTTAATCCCCAATTTTCCTTTGAAAGCTTTGTGGTCGGCCCATCCAACCGGTTTGCCCACGGTGCGGCTATTGCAGTTACCAATAATCCGGGCCAGGTTTACAATCCTTTGTTTATTTACGGCCCTCCCGGCGTAGGAAAAACACACTTGTTATATGCCATTGCAAACGGTATTCGCAAAAAAAATCCCGATGCCAATATCGTCTATATCAAAGGTGACCAATTTACCAATGAGCTGATTGCCGCTATTCAGAGCGGTAAAAATATTGAATTCCGGAATAAATATCGGGAAGCCGATCTGTTTTTGATCGATGATATTCAGTTTATCGCCGGTAAGGAATCCACCCAGGAGGAATTTTTCCATACCTTCAATAAGCTATATGAAGAGCATAAGCAAATTGTCATGACCTCGGACCGGAAGCCCGGTGATATGGTCACCCTGGAGGACCGGCTTCGCACCCGTTTTGAATGGGGCTTACTTGCAGACATCCAGCCCCCGGATTATGAAACTAGAATGGCCATCATTAAAAACAAGGCCACCTCTTTGGCCTTGGATCTGAATGATGATGTATGCAACTACATTGCAAACAATGTCACCAATAACGTGCGGCAGATTGAAGGAACAGTAAAAAAGCTGCGGGCCTATGTGGATCTGAACGGCATGGAACTGACCCTGGACAATGTGACCCGGGCAATTGCAGATATGTTTAAGAGTGAAGGCAACGCGCTTCCCACGCCAACACTGATTATCAGCCAGGTCTGTAAGTTCTATTCCATCGATGAATCTATCCTGCGTGGCACGCTGAAAAACAAGGGAACTGCGGAGGCCCGGCAAGTAGCGATTTATTTGATCCGAAAGCTGACAAATTTGAGTACCCCGGATATTGGTAAGGAATTGAACAAAGACCACTCCACAGTCTTATACTCTATCAATAAGGTGGAAAACGCTCTGAAAAACGGCAATACAGATCTGCAGAACCATATTCGGGACATTACCGCCAATATTAACTCTTGTCTGTGATTTTTCCACAATCCCTGTGGAATGTTGACAGATTTCCTGTTTATAAATTTTCAAAAATTTTCTTTATATAACTTCTGTGGAAAAGTTTTGGTTTTTAACAAGTACCCTGTTGACAAAAAAGTGTTGCGCCTGTAAGAAAAAATAAGTTTTCCACATATTTTTCTACTACTGCTGTTATTACTACCTTAAAATATTTATTTTTATATATATTCTTATATTTCTCAGAAAAGAGGTTTTCTCCATGCGATTTACCTGTGAAAAAAGTTTGCTGGTAACCGGACTGAATATTACCGGCAGAGCGGTAGCCCAGAAGAGCACACTATCTGCAATTGAGGGCATTTTGTGCCGGGCATCTGTGGGTCTGAGTCTGACTGGCTACAATATGGAAACTGCCATAACCTACCAAATCGATGCAGAAGTTACGGATACAGGTGCCTGTATTTTACCTGCCAAGTTATTTGGTGATATTGTTCGCCGTCTGCCGGAAGGGCCTGTAACTGTGGTAGTGGATGAAAATCACAAAGTCTCTATTCGTGCGGGTTATGCTTCTTTTACCATCTCTGCTGAGCCTGCTGATGATTACCCGGAGTTACCTGAGGTTGGATCCGGCCGCAGCATCCGAATTCCCCAGACTGCGCTGAAAGAACTGATTTCCGGCACAATCTTTGCGGTTTCTGAAAATCAGGGCCGTCCTATTCATACCGGTATCAAGTTTGAAGTGGAAGACAATACCATTTCCGCCATTGCGGTGGACGGTTTCCGGCTGGCACGCCGTACCTATCATACGGACGAGGCTATCGGCAGAACCCTTTCCTTTGTTGTACCGGCACAGGGCTTGAAGGAAGTGGAAAAAATTCTGTCTGATGGAGAAGACAATGTGGCTTTCACACTGGGAACCAAGCACATTTTGTATCAGATTGGAAGCGCGACTCTTATCTGCCGGCTTCTGGAAGGAGAATTTCTGGATTGGAGAAGAGTTGTCCCCACTAACTGCCCAATAAAGCTGGTCGCAAATGTGTATGATCTGGCTTCTTCCATTGAGCGTGTGGGACTGATCGTTTCGGAAAAGTATAAAAGTCCGGTGCGTTGTGTTTTCTCGGATCAGGTGCTGCTCCTGCGGACAAATACCACCATCGGTGCTGCTGAAGACCGTTGTACCATTGCCGGCGACGGCAAAGAGTTGGAGATAGGTTTCAATGTTCGCTATCTGGCGGATGCTCTGCGGGCTATTCCCAGCGAGGAAGTGGTGATGGAGCTAACCAACGGTTTGAGCCCCATCGTGCTGACCCCGGTAGACGATAAGCAAGATTTTGCCTATATGGTCCTGCCGGTCCGTATTAAAAACAATTAATCATGTAGGGCGGGAGTTGTTACTAACCTACATCAACTGTGAATGTTGGAGTGAATCATGAAAGTAGTAGTAAAAAAGAAGGACCCCAACAAACCTATTCCGGTGGTAATCGGGACAGAGTTTATAAAACTGGAAGCAGCTTTGAAATATACCAATGCAGTAGAGTCTGGCGGCATGGCCAAGACAGATATTCAGGAGGGACAGGTTCTGGTCAATGGAGAAATCTGTACCATGCGGGGTAAAAAGCTGTATCCCGGTGACCGGATCGAATATCTGGGCAATGCCTATATGATCTGTATCCATGAACCTCAATAATATCATGCTGCGGAATTACCGCAATTATGACCTTTTGGACCTGGAATTTGACGCCGGCGTGAATTTGATCGTGGGGGACAATGCCCAGGGAAAGACAAATTTATTGGAAGCGGTTGCTTATCTTGGTTCCGGGCGGGCCTTTCGCACGGTAAAAAGCGGCGAATTGGTGCGGTTGGGCGCGGATTTTGCGGATCTGAAGGGAGAAGTTTTCTCTCAGGAACGGCTGCAGCATCTGCGCTGGGTCCTATTTCCCGCAGCCCGGCCCCGGCAGCTTTACAGAAACGGCGTCAAAAAAAAGACAGCGGCGGATATTGCAGGGGTTCTTCAAAGTGTGCTCTTTTGCCCGGAGGATCTGATGATTCTGAAAGCAGGCGCATTCGGACGGCGGCGGTTGGGAGATAATGCGTTGTGTCAACTGCGTCCTAATTATGAAGCAGCACTGACAGAATATGGTCGGATATTGGAGCAGAAAAATAAGATTCTCAAAGACCGCTTTGAAAATCCTGCTTTATTGGAAATTCTGCCGGAGTATAACAGCCGGCTGTGCCAGGTTGGCGCGCTGCTGATCTCTTACCGGGCCAGATTTTATGAAGGTCTGGGCCGGGAAGCCGCCCGATATCACAGTTTGTTTTCCGGCGGTGCGGAGGATTTTTGTCTGGAATATAAAACGGTTTCCACAGTGACGGATCCATTTGCTTCTGTTCGTGTCTTGCAGGAACAGCTATTGGAGCATCTGGAAAGCCATTTTCGGGCGGAGTTGGAATCCGGTCAGTGTCTGACAGGACCTCATAAGGACGATTTTGATATCAACCTTTCCGGCATGAGTTTGAAAGCCTTTGGTTCTCAGGGGCAGACACGGACAGCGGTGATCAGCCTGAAGCTGGCCCAGCGGGCGCTGATGAAAAAAGAATCCGGTGAGATTCCGGTGCTGCTGCTGGATGATGTGCTGTCGGAACTGGATCCGGGGCGGCAGGATTTTGTGCTGAACCAGATCACAGAGGGACAGGTGTTCATCACCTGCTGTGAACCGGGCAGATTTACAAAACTGGGAAAAACAGTTGAGATTATAAGGGGAACCGTTAAAAATTAGTGTCATTGCGAGCCAGTGCGCACACTGGCGTGGCAATCCCCTTCAGGTAATGTACTATGCAATATTATGTATATATTATGGCAAATACACATAGAAGCGTGGTTTATACAGGTGTAACAAATAATTTGGTAAGGCGTGTTTATGAACATAAAAACCATTTGGATAAGGGAAGCTTCACATCCAGATATAATGTAGAAAACTTAGTATATTACGAAACGACACCGAATATTGAATCTGCAATAGAACGGGAAAAGCAGATAAAAGGGTGGAATAGAAAACATAAGAACAAGCTGATTGAAAGCAAAAATCCGAAATGGATCGATTTATATGACGATATTCAATAAATTATGGGATTGCCACGCCAGTGTGCGCACTGGCTCGCAATGACCGATTTTTGTAAGACAGGAGTATCATTTTATGTCTGACGAAACAAAAGTAACACAAGAATATGGCGCGGAGCAAATTCAGGTTCTGGAGGGTCTGGAGGCAGTGCGCAAGCGCCCGGGTATGTATATCGGCTCTACCTCCAGCAGCGGTCTGCACCATCTGGTATATGAGATCGTGGATAACTCCATTGACGAGGCCCTGGCCGGATACTGTAAGCATATTACGGTGACCATTAACCCCGGCAACTCCATTACCGTCACCGACGATGGCCGTGGTATTCCTGTGGATAATCAGGCCCAGACCGGCAAGCCCGCCCTGGAAGTAGTATTTACAGTGCTGCACGCCGGCGGTAAATTCGGCGGCGGCGGTTATAAGGTCTCCGGCGGTCTGCACGGCGTTGGTGCGTCGGTAGTAAATGCGCTGAGTGAATGGCTGCAGGTCCGGGTCCATAAAAACGGAAGCATTTATGAGATGAAATTCTCCCGGGGAAACATCACCCAACCCATGACCGTGGTTGGAAAAACAGACCGGACCGGTACGGAGGTCACCTTCCAGCCGGACCCGGAGATGTTTGACGATGTGATCTACAGCTACGAGATCCTCCACGAGCGGATGCGGGAGGAGGCCTTCCTGAACGCGGGCCTTTCCATCACCATCACCGATGCCCGGGGTGAGCAGATCTCCGAAACCATGTGCTATGAGGGCGGTATTCGGGAATTTGTAACATGGACCAATAAGAAAAAGACTGTGATCCATGAGGATGTCATTTACATGTCCGGCTCTAAGGGGGATGCTTCCGCGGAGATTGCGCTGCAGTACAATGACGGATACAATGAGTCTTTACAGTCCTTTGCCAACGATGTGCGCACCCCCGAGGGTGGTATGCATGAGACCGGCTTTAAGACAGCTTTGACCAGAGTGCTCAATGCCTATGGCATGAAAAACGGCATTATCAAGGGCGATGATAAGGTTTCCGGTGAGGACTGCCGGGAGGGCATCACCGCTATTATTTCCGTCAAACTGACGGACGCTCAGTTTGAGGGCCAGACCAAAGCCAAGCTTGGCAATGCCTACATCCGTACATTGGTGGAGCAGATCGTAGGCGAGCAGCTTGCCACTTACTTTGAAGAACATCCTGCCACTGCCAAGATCGTTCTGGAAAAGGCCATGATGGCCAACCGGGCACGGGAAGCGGCCAGAAAGGCCCGTGAGAATGCCCGCCGCAAGACCGGTCTGGAATCCGGCGGTATGCCTGATAAGCTCCAGGACTGCAATGAAAAAGACCCCTCCTTGTGCGAGCTGTACATCGTCGAGGGTGACTCTGCTGCCGGCTCTGCCATTCAGGGCAGAGATTCCCGCTTCCAGGCCATCCTTGCCATGTGGGGTAAAATGCTCAACGTGGAAAAGGCAAGAGCCGACAAGGTTTACGGCAACGATAAGCTGAATCCCCTGATTTTGGCTTTGGGCGGCGGTATCGGCGAAGATTTCGATCTGGAAAAGCTTCGCTACCACAAGATCATTATTATGTCCGATGCGGACGTGGACGGCGCTCATATCCGTACCCTGCTGCTGACCTTCTTCTTCCGCTATATGCGTCCTCTCATCGAAAACGGCCATGTGTATTCCGCAGTGCCGCCCCTTTACAAGCTGAAAAAGGGTAAGACCGAGCGGGTGGCTTACTCCGACGAGCAGAGAGATATGGTATCTGCCGAAATGCGTGGCGAAGGCAACGCCAAGGTGGAAATTTCCCGGTTTAAGGGCCTTGGTGAGATGGACCCCCACGAACTTTGGGAGACCACCATGGATCCGGAGACCCGTACTTTGCGGCGGATCACTTTGGAAGATGCCCGCCGGGCAGACGAGATCTTCACCGTTCTGATGGGCGAACAGGTCGAGCCCCGAAAAGAATGGATCGAAACAAACGCAAAATATGCTATCAATATCGATATTTAAGGAGGTGACGTAATTGGCAAAGCATAATCGCGACTATAAGCCGGAGGATATCCTCTTCCCCAATCAGGCGATCACAGAAGCCAATCTGGTGGAGGAAATGGAAAAATCCTACATTGAATACGCCATGAGCGTCATCGTTGGCCGCGCCCTGCCCGATGTGCGGGACGGTCTGAAGCCGGTTCACCGCCGAATTCTGTACACCATGTACGAAAGCGGTCTGACCTCCGATAAGCCCTTTAAAAAGTCGGCTACCTGCGTCGGTGATGTGCTGGGTAAGTATCACCCCCACGGCGACGCATCTGTTTACGACGCTATGGTCCGTCTGGCACAGAATTTCTCCATGCGCTATATGCTGGTGGACGGCCACGGCAACTTTGGCTCTGTGGATGGCGACCCCCCGGCCGCTTACCGTTACACCGAAGCCCGTATGAGCAAGCTCTCCAACGAGATGCTCCGGGATATAGACAAGGATACGGTCAACTGGGATCCCAACTTTGACGAATCCCGGAAAGAACCCAGAGTTCTGCCCAGCCGCTTCCCCAACCTGCTGGTAAATGGCTCTTCCGGTATCGCGGTCGGTATGGCTACCAACATTCCGCCCCATAACCTCACCGAAGTGATCAATGCCTGCGTGGCAGTGTTGGACGATCCGGAAATCAATATGGTGGACCTGATGGAGCACATCTCCGGTCCTGATTTCCCTACCGGCGGCATCATTATGGGCCGCAGCGGCATCCGCGCCGCCTACGCTACCGGCCGTGGCAAGGTGGTGGTTCGCGCCCGTACCGAATTTGAAGAGTTTAATAAGGACAGAGTCCGCGTTATCGTGACGGAGCTGCCTTATCAGGTGAATAAGCGCCAGCTCATTAAAAATATTGCAGATCAGGTCAAGGACAAGCGTCTGGATGGCATCTCCGACCTGCGTGACGAGACCGACCGGAACGGCATGCGGATTGTGATCGAGCTGAAAAAGGATGCCAATCCCCAGGTCGTGCTGAATACCCTGTTTAAGCAGACTGCGCTGCAGAGCAGCTTCGGTATTATTATGCTGGCGCTGGTGGACGACCAGAAGCAGCCCAAAATCCTGTCCCTGCGGCAGATCATTGACCAATATCTTGCATTCCAGATGGAAGTGCTGACCCGCCGCACCCAGTATGACCTGAAAAAGGCTATGGAGCGCGCCCATCTTTTGGAGGGTCTGCTGATCGCCCAGGATAATATTGACGAGGTTATCCGGATCATCCGTTCTGCTTACGATGATGCCAAGGAAAAGCTGTGTGAACGGTTTGGTTTGGACGATGTGCAGGCTCAGGCGATCCTGGATATGCGCTTGAAGGCCTTGCAGGGTCTTGACAGAGAGAAGCTCCAGGCAGAGTTTGACGAGATCCAAGAGAAAATTGCATATTATAACGATCTGCTGGCTGACCCGGTGAAGCTGCAGGCTGTTCTTCGTGAGGAGCTGGTCGCCATCCGGGACAAGTTCGGTGACGAGCGGAAGACGGAGATTCAGGATATTGAAGATGAGATCGACATCGAAGATCTGATTGAAGAGGAGACCTGTGCTTTTACTATTTCCAATCAGGGCTATGTTAAGCGGATGCCAGTGGATACTTACCGCACCCAAAGCCGGGGCGGCAGAGGTGTGAATGCCCAGAATCTGAAAGAAGAGGACTATGTAAAGAGCCTGAATGTGGCTTCTACCCACGATCATATCCTGTTCTTCACCGACATGGGCCGGGTACACCATCGAAAGGGCTACCAGATTCCCGAAGCAGGCCGGACTGCCCGGGGTACGGCCATGGTCAACGTTCTGCCTTTGGAGCAGGGAGAAAATGTAACTGCTATGGTGGTTACCAGAGAGTTCCATGAGGACGAATATCTGATGATGGTCACCCGGAAGGGTACCGTCAAGCGGATCCCCTTCATTGCCCTGTCCACCAGAAGAAAGACCGGTATTCGGGCCATTACCCTGGATGAGGGCGATCAACTGATCAACGTGATGCGGACAAACGGTAATGACAATATCATTCTGGCTACCGCAAACGGCATGGCCATTTGCTTCAATGAGACAGACGTGCGGCCCATGGGCCGGGACGCTGCCGGTGTTCGTGGTATTATGTTAACCGGCAAGGACTATGTGATCGGTGCGGAAAAGGCCGAAGAGGGTACAACGCTGCTGACTGTTACCGAAAACGGCTACGGAAAGCGGACAGCGCTTTGTGAATACCTGCGTACCGGCCCGGATGGGGAAAAGGTGGCCCAGTCCAGAGGCGGTAAGGGCCTGAAGAACTACAATATCACCCCGAAAACCGGTAAGGTTGCCGGATGCCGTGTAGTCAAGGAAACAGACGATGTGATGCTCATCGAAAATGGCGGCGTGATCATCCGGGTGCCTGCGTCCAGTATCAATGTGTACAAGCGGGATGTGCAGGGCGTGATCGTCATGCGCATCGAGGACGGCAATCAGATCGTATCCATTGAGCGTGTGGAAGCAGCCGAGGAGAGCGAATGAAAACCGTAACCCTGTACACTGACGGTGCCTGCTCCGGAAACCCCGGCCCCGGGGGCTGGGGCGCGATCCTGCAATGGAACGGCATTGAAAAAGAGCTATCCGGCGGGGAAGCCCAGACCACCAATAACCGGATGGAGCTGACCGCCGTGATCCGGGGTCTGGAGGCTCTGAAAGAACCCTGCACGGTAGAGTTGTATTCCGATTCCAAATATGTAATCGATGCGCTGGAAAAGGGCTGGGCCTGGGGCTGGAAAAAGAAGGGCTGGATCAAATCTGATAAAAAACCTGCCCTGAATCCGGACCTGTGGGAGCGCCTGCTGGAGCTGACCATGCAGCACCAGATCCATTACCATTGGGTCAAAGGCCACGCCGAGAACCCCAAAAATAACCGCTGCGACGAATTGGCCGTTGCCGAATCCAGAAAATTTTTAGAAGCATAATTGTAGGGGCGGGTCATGACCCGCCCCTACGGGGGAAATAAGATGTATTTATCCATCGGAAATGATATGGCGGTGCGGGAAGCGTCTGTGATCGGAATCTTTGACATGGACAACACCTCTACCTCCAAGCGGACGAGAAAATTTTTGGAGATGGCACAAAAAGAGGGTGCAGTTGTGCCCTGTGATGATCTGCCAAAATCTTTTATCGTGACCGCGGAATACGGCATGACAAGGGTGTATGAATCCACATTGTCCTCTGCTACATTAGAAAAGAGAATGAAATAGTAAAACCCTACGGAGTTTTCCGTAGGGTTTTGCTCATTCTTCAAAAAGGTCAAGCATCAATTTTGTGCCTATGCGAAGCCCACCAAAAAAACAAAGGCTCTCTATTTCCATGCACAGGTCACTGTAAAGATCGGATAATTCGTTGCGCTGTGCAAAGGTAAGATGAGAAATAAAGGGCTCTATTTGTTGCTTAATTGTGCGAATCTTATCGTTAACAGGCGGATTATTTTCAGAAAAATACCAAAAAAGATCCAGTATCAGAGAATCTGCCCCTTGGGTTTCATAATTTAACGGATGCCCGGCGAGATAAGATTTAAGATATTCGGTGTATGGATTCATGGAATACCTCCTTTAATTTTGTAATATCATAACACAAAAAAACAGAACTTTTAAAATTTAGATATAAAACGTCTACAGGAATACAAGCATGTGTTATTCAGAGAAAAGGTGAAGTTACGGGGTAATTCTTAAAACAGACCCTATAAAAATAGATTGCCACGCCAGTGTGCGCACTGGCTCGCAATGACATTTCTGTGGGACGATAGGGTGTCCCCTGTCATTGCGAACCAGTGACCGATGTCACTGGTGTGGCAATCTCCTGTGAATACGTTAACCTAACACATTATTGACTTGTGACTTTATAGTGCATAATCCCCCACCAATCGGTGGGGGATTGGCTTATTAACCGAAAACGCTGAGCAGGAAGCCTGCGGCGATGGCGGAGCCGATAACGCCGGCCACGTTGGGGCCAAGGGCATGCATCAGCAGGAAGTTGGAGGGGTTGGCCTTCTGGCCTTCCAGATTGGAAACACGGGCTGCCATGGGGACAGCGGAAACGCCGGCAGAGCCGATCAGCGGATTGACCTTGCCCTTTGTCATCCAGCACATAACCTGGCCGCCCAGCAGACCGCCGATCGTGGACAGGATAAATGCGCACACACCCAGAACAACGATCTTCAGAGTGTTCAGGTCCAGGAAGGTGGAGCCAACCATGGTAGCGCCCACGGAGGTGGACAGCAGGATGGTGACGATGTTCATCAGGGCATTCTGCACAGTATCGCTCAGACGGTCGGTGACGCCGCACTCCTTAAACAGGTTGCCAAGCATCAGGCAGCCGATCAGAGGGGCGGTATCCGGCAGCAGCAGTGCCACGAAAATGGTGACAACGATGGGGAAAATGATCTTTTCGGTCTTGGAAACATTCCGGGACTGGACCATTTTGATCTTCCGCTGCTCGGGGGTGGTCAGCAGCTTCATAAAGGGAGGCTGGATCAGGGGGATCAGCGCCATGTAGGAATAAGCAGCCACAGCGATGGCACCCAGCAGACGGGGGGCCAACTTTGTGGTCAGGTAGATCGCGGTGGGGCCGTCGGCGCCGCCGATGATGCCGATGGAGGCAGCCTCAGAGCCGGTGAAGCCCAGGCAGATCGCACCGAAGAAAGCGGCAAACACGCCCAGCTGGGCAGCGGCACCCAGCAGAAGGCTCTTGGGGTTAGACAGCAGGGGGCCGAAGTCAGACATGGCACCCACACCCATAAAGATCAGGCAGGGGTACAGAGAGGATTTTACACCGATGTAGAAGATATCCAGCAGACCGCCGTAATGGATAATATCTGTGAAGGTCATGGACTCTTGTGTAAGAACCTTGATCACTTCGCCGGCTTCGTTTGTGATCTCGTAAGGAATGCCTTCTACATAGCATGCCCAGAGGCCCTGGTGATAAAGACCTGCACCGGGCAGATTGGACAGCAGGCAGCCAAAGGCGATGCCGCATAGCAGCAGGGGCTCAAACTTTTTAACGATGGCCAGGTACAGCAGCACACAGGCAATGATGATCATTACCAGATTCTGCCAGCCACCGGAAGAGAATCCGGAGAAAAGCGCGGCAAAACCGCTGCTGTTCCAGAGCTTCAGTAAGATTTCACCAATATTGATCATGGCTGGTCCTCCTTAGCCGATCACGACCAGAGGAGCGCCGGTATCCACAGAGGAGCCCTTGCTGACCAGCACCTGAGAAACCGTACCGGCCTTGGGTGCCATGATCTCGTTTTCCATCTTCATCGCTTCCAGAACAACAAGCACATCGCCTTCCTTCACGGCCTGCCCCTGGGCCACGTTGACCTTCAGGATGGTGCCGGGCATGGGGGCGTTCACTGCGTCACCAGCGCCGGTCATCACAGGCGCGGCGGGGGCAGCGGCAGGCGCGGCCGCGGGCGCGGCAACAGGAGCGGCAGCAGCGGGCGCGGCGGGGGCAATGGCTTCGTATTCGTCCAGCAGCATGGCCTGGCCGGCCTCTACCTCGACCTCATAAGTACGACCCTTCAGGGTAATTTTGTATTTCATAATTACTTGACCTCCTTGATGGAAATAAAGCGCAGCTCGTTTAGGGGCTTGCCCAGCTTGTCGGCAACAATGGCCATCAGCATGGCAGCGGTTTTCGGCTCCACATCATGGAGCTTCAGCTCGCCGGCAGAGCCGGGAGCAGTGGCTTTTGCCACGGCGGGGGCCGGTGTGGCAGCAGGTTCGGAAGCAGCCTTTTTGTCCTTCGCTGTAAAGATCTTGCCCATGGCTACAACAACGATCATCAGCAGGATCAGGCCAAAGAACACGACAGCGTAACCCAGAAGGGCCACGATACCGGCATCCAGGATACCAATGTTATCCATAAAGTCCTCCTTATGCCTCTACGATGGTATAGGTGGCAACATTCTCTTCCTTAGCCTTGCGTTCTTCGAAGAATTTCTCAGCCAGGTTGGGGAATGCAATGTAGGACAGCACATCCTCATCGGACTTGGCAATGCCTGCCAGCTTCTTGCGGGTGGGCTCTACGATGGGCTCCAGGGAGTCTGCATAGCGGCCGGTGATGGGCTGCTCGTCACCCAGGATCTGCTTCTGGATCTCGGCATTGATGGGCGCGGGAGTCGTGCCGTACTCGCCGCGGCAGTAGGCCTTGATCTCCTTGGACACGGTCTTGTAGCGGCTTCCGTCCAGCACGTTCCGGACAGCCTGCACGCCAACCATCTGAGAGGTGGGGGTGACCAGGGGAGGATAGCCCATATCCGCGCGGACTCTGGGGGTTTCCGCCAGTGCTTCCTCGAAACGGTCCAGGGCATTCATCTGCTTGAGCTGGCTCATCAGGTTACTGAGCATACCGCCGGGGACCTGGTAGGTCAGGCACTGGGTATCGGTAGCCATGGCCTTGGGCATCAGGGTGCCGTCCTTGACGAACTCATCACGAACGCCCTTGAAGTAATCGGCCATATCGGTCAGGCAATCGTCGTTCAGGTCCACCTGGTAGCCGAGCTGACGCAGGGCGTAAGCCAGAGTCTCGGTAGCGGGCTGAGAAGTGCCGCCGGAGAAGGGGGAGATGGCAGTGTCGATAATGTCACAGCCGGCTTCCACTGCCTTCAGGTAGGTCATAAAGGCCAGACCGGTGGTGGAGTGGGTGTGCAGGTCAATGGGCATATCCACAGCGTCCTTAATGGCGGACACCAGATCATAAGCCTCCTGGGGACCCATGATACCTGCCATATCCTTGATACAGATGGTGGAAGCGCCCATTTCCTTCAGCTCCTTGACCATCTCCACGTACTTGACATGGGTGTGGACAGGGGAAGTGGTGTAGGAAATAGTGCCGGAAGCGATGGCACCGGCCTTGGTGGTAGCTTCCATGGCCACCTTCAGGTTCTTTACATCGTTCAAAGCGTCGAAAATACGGATCACATCAATGCCGTTTTCCACAGCCTTTGCCACGAACAGCTTGACAAAATCATCGGGGTAGTGGGAATAACCCAGCACGTTCTGGCCCCGCAGCAGCATCTGCAGCTTAGTGTTGGGCATCTTGGCGCGGATCTTCCGCAGACGCTCCCAGGGATCTTCGTTCAGGTAGCGCAGGCAAACGTCAAAGGTAGCGCCGCCCCAGCACTCTGCTGCATAGTAGCCGGCCTTATCGATGGTTTCCAGCATAGGCTCGAACTTTTCGAAGGGCAGACGGGTCGCGATCAGAGACTGGTTTGCGTCACGCAGAACAGTCTCAACAAACTGAACTTTTTTTGCCATTTATGTAGCCTCCGTAGAAAAAATTAGAATGGATATAAAGAAGGATTTTATGAAAAAACCCCAATCTTCACCAAATACCATATTAGCACAGAAATAAACAAAAGTAAACAGTTTTTTCCAACCATTTCTGCTTTTTATTTTATGGTTTTCCTTGCATGAGAAAGACAAAAATATCTACTTATAAAAAGGGGCTGTAAAATAACTCGTATCAATATACGCAATAACCGGCGGGAGTAAACCCCCGCCCTACGGTATCTCCAGTGAGATGTTTGTAGGGCGGGGGCTTGCTCCCGCCGTAAATTTATTTTATGGATTAAACGAAATAAATATGCGTTTTTTTACAGCCCCTTTGGGCTACATCTTTTTTATTCTGAGAACAGGTAGTTAACAAGCTTCGTGGAAAGGATGATGATTCCGATAATTGCGAAGATCACCAGCATGCCAACACCCATGTGCTTCAGGTTTTCCACGAAAGCCATGGGATTGAACTCCAGGTTCACGGCAGTATTTGTCAAAAAATTCATACACTTAACCTCCCATCAGTCTGGCAGCGATGTTCAGAATAATGCCGCCGGCAATAACCGATGCAATCTGTCCGGAGACGTTGACGCCGATGGAATGCATCAGCAGGAAGTTCTGAGGATCTTCCTCCTGCGCCAGCTTATGGACGATACGGCCGGACATGGGGAATGCGGAAATGCCCGCAGCGCCGATCATCGGATTGACCTTCTTTTTGCTGAACAGGTTCAGGAATTTTGCAAACAGAACGCCGCCGGCGGTGTCCACGATAAATGCAATCAGACCCAGACCCATGATCAGCAGGGTGTCCAACTGCAGGAATTTGTCGGCAGTCATATTGAAGGCCACGGAAATTCCCAGGAAAATGGTAATCAGGTTGGCAAGCACATTCTGCGCGGTGTCAGACAAGGAGTTGAGCACGCCACACTCCCGGATCAGATTGCCGAACATTAAGAAACCGATCAATGCTGTTGCCTGGGGAATGATGGCGGAAGCAACCACCGTGATGATAATGGGAAACAGGATCCGGGTCAGCTTGCTGACGGACTTCTGCTCGTAGGGCATCCGGATCAGACGCTCTTTCTTGGTGGTGAGCAGCTTAATGACAGGTGGCTGAATGACCGGCACCAGCGCCATATAAGAATAGGCGGCCACAGTGATCGCACCCTCATACTGAGAACCAAGCTTGTTGGCAACGGCGATAGAGGTAGGGCCGTCAGCGGCACCGATAATGGCAATGGAGAAAAAGTCCCGGAAATCAGGGAAGAACATGCTTGCCATACACAGGGTGAAGAAAATACCGAACTGGGCCGCCGCGCCGAAGAGCATGAGTTTGGGGTTTGTGAGCAGCGGGCCGAAATCGATCATCGCGCCAATGCCGATAAACAGCAGCAGGGGAAACAGCTCATTGGCGATACCGGCATTGTAAAGCTCCTGAATAGGGCCGGTGAGGGCATCAGAGAAGGGGATGTTTACCAGAATCGTGCCAAAGCCCATAGGCAGCAGCAGCGACGGCTCCATTTCCTTGCTGATTGCCAGATAAACCAGCACGCAGCCAATCAGGATCATAACCAGATCCTGCCAGCCAAAGGCCAGAAGGTTTTTATATAAAATTTCCATTCTATTCCTCCTTATGCCAGAACCACCAGAGGCGATCCGGTATCCACGGAAGAACCCTTGCTGACCAGAACTTGGGAAACCGTGCCGGCCTTGGGTGCCATGATCTCGTTCTCCATCTTCATCGCTTCCAGAACAACCAGCACATCCCCTTCCTTCACGGCCTGCCCCTGGGCCACGTTGACCTTCAGGATGGTGCCGGGCATGGGGGCGTTTACCGCTTCACCGCAACCGGTCACCACAGGCGCGGCGGGGGCAGTGGCAGGCGCGGCCGCGGGAGCGGCAACAGGCGCGGGCGCAACGGGGGCATAGGCGGAAAATTCCGCCATGTCCATAGGGCTGCCCACTTCCACTTCTACTTCATATGTACGGCCATTTAGGGCAATTTCGTATTTCATTATTTGACCTCCTTAATGGAAATAAAACGCAGTTCATTTAGGGGTTTTCCTGTTTTGTTGGCAACAATAGCCATCAGCATGGCGGCGGTTTTTGGCTCCACATCGTGCAGCTTCAGGGTGCCTGCACTGCCGGGTGCTACACGGGCTGGCTCCGGCGCGGGGGTGACTGGTTCCGTTGTATCGATATTTTTGGATGCCAGATGCTTGCGCACAGCCATAACAGCAATGAGGACTGCCAAGGCCAAAACCATGGCAAGAGCAATATAATCGGGTTGTGTTGCCTGTGCAGCAGCAGATAAAAGTAACATAGGGTTGTCTCCTTTCCAATTAGTAAATACAAAATAAACGTTTCTATGTTAGCGGAGACGGAGGAAAAAGTAAAGGGAAGGGAGAAAACCTTAGCTAAAACTTTTCCACCGGTATTTAAAGAAAAATTCGCTGTTTGTTATTGATTTTTAATTTTATATGGTGTATGATATCATTGCAAAAAATGGGATACCATAAGGGAGTGAAGGAAAATGCTTCCTAATATGGTATTACTTAAAAAATGAAAGAGGTTATCAATTATGGCACAGATTGATCTGAGCAAGTATGGTATCAGCGGTACCACTGAGATCATCCACAACCCCTCCTATGAGGAGCTGGCTGTTGCAGAGCTGGATCCGGCTCTGGAAGGCTACGAGAAGGGGCAGCTGACTGAGCTGGACACCGTTAATGTTATGACCGGCGTGTACACCGGCCGCAGCCCTTCCGATAAGTACATCGTCATGGATGACAACTCCAAGGACACCGTGTGGTGGACCTCCCCCGAGTTCAAGAACGACAACCATCCCATGAGCGAGGATGTTTGGGCTACCGTGAAGGACCTGGCCATGAAGGAGCTGTCCGGCAAGAAGCTGTATGTGGTGGATGCTTTCTGCGGCGCCAATGCTGACACCCGTATGAACGTCCGCTTCATCATGGAAGTGGCATGGCAGGCACACTTTGTTAAGAACATGTTCATCGTGCCCTCTGAAGAGGAACTGAAGAACTTCGAGCCTGACTTCATCGTCTACAATGCTTCCAAGGCTGCTGTTGAGAACTACAAGGAGCTGGGCCTGAACTCCAGCACCTGCGTGGCCTTCAACATCACCTCCCGTGAGCAGGTCATCCTGAACACTTGGTACGGCGGCGAGATGAAGAAGGGTATGTTCTCCATGATGAACTACTACCTTCCCCTGAAGGGCATCGCTTCCATGCACTGCTCCGCCAACACCGACATGAACGGCGAGAACACCGCCCTGTTCTTCGGCCTGTCTGGCACCGGCAAGACTACCTTGTCCACCGATCCCAAGCGTTTGCTGATCGGCGACGACGAGCACGGCTGGGACGACAACGGCGTGTTCAACTTTGAGGGCGGCTGCTACGCCAAGGTTATCGGCCTGGATAAGGAATCCGAGCCCGATATCTTCAACGCCATCAAGCGCAACGCCCTGCTGGAGAACGTGACTGTGGACGCAGAGGGTAAGATCGACTTCGACGACAAGTCCGTCACCGAGAACACCCGTGTGTCCTACCCCATCAGCCACATTAAGAACATTGTGAAGCCCGTTTCCGCAGCACCCGCTGCCAAGAACGTGATCTTCCTGTCCGCTGACGCTTTCGGCGTGCTGCCTCCTGTCTCCATCCTGACCCCCGAGCAGGCCCAGTACTACTTCCTGTCCGGTTTCACCGCAAAGCTGGCCGGCACCGAGCGCGGCATCACCGAGCCCACCCCCACCTTCTCCGCCTGCTTCGGCCAGGCGTTCCTGGAGCTGCACCCCACCAAATACGGTGAGGAGCTGGTCAAGAAGATGGAGGCCAACGGCGCCAAGGCATATCTGGTCAATACCGGCTGGAACGGCACCGGCAAGCGGATCACCATTAAGGATACCCGCGGCATCATCGACGCCATCCTGAGCGGCGATATCCTGAAGGCTGAGACCAAGAAGATCCCCCTGTTCGATCTGGAAGTGCCTACCGCATTGCCCGGCGTGAACCCCGCCATCCTGGATCCCCGCGACACCTACGCAGATGTTGCTGAGTGGGAGAAGAAGGCAGAGGATCTGGCAGGCCGCTTCGTGAAGAACTTCGTGAAGTATACCGGCAACGATGCCGGTAAGGCTCTGGTTGCTGCCGGCCCTCAGCTGTAATGCAATAACCCCATAAAAATGGGCCTGCTGCAATTTTGCGGCAGGCCCACACTTATTACAGCAGGTACTGGCGCTAAAGAAGGATTGACAATAGGATCAAAAAACGAAGTCGGATAATTTTGTCCGAAAATATTGCAATCGTTTTGGTTATATGTTATATTACTAAGTTAGAGAAACATTTCCATAAACGAAAGGAAAGTAAGTATGGCAACGCAGGAAAATATTCGCAATATCGCCATCATTGCCCACGTTGACCACGGTAAAACTACCTTGGTAGACGAAATGCTGAAGCAGGGTGGTATTTACCGGGAAAATCAGGCCACTGTAGAGCGGGTCATGGACTCCGGTGACCTGGAGCGGGAACGCGGCATTACCATTCTGGCCAAGAATACAGCGGTCCAATATAAGGACATGAAGATCAATATTGTAGACACCCCCGGTCACGCGGACTTTGGCGGTGAGGTGGAGCGTATTTTAAAAATGGTCAACGGTGTCATTTTGCTGGTGGACGCAGCCGAAGGCCCCATGCCCCAGACACGGTTCGTGCTGGGCAAGGCACTGGAGCTGGGCCATAAGGTCATTGTGGCTGTGAACAAGATCGACAAGCCCGATGCCCGGGTCCATGAGGTTATGGAAGAGGTACTGGAGCTGCTGCTGGAGCTGGATGCTACAGATGAACAGTTCAACTCTCCCACTGTCTTCTGCTCCGGCCGGCAGGGCACTGCTTCTTATGGCCCCGATGAACCGGGTACAGACCTGATTCCCCTGTTTGAGACCATTGTTAACTATATTCCCGCCCCTCAGGGTGATAAGGATGCCCCCTTGCAGCTTCTGGTCTCCTCCATTGATTATAATGAATATGTGGGCCGTATTGCTGTGGGCCGTGTGGAGCGGGGCACGATCAAGGTCAATCAGGAGGTTACGATCTGCGACTTCCATGATCCGGAAATCAAAGCTAAGGGCAAGGTCGTCGCCCTGTATGAGTATAGCGGTCTGGGCAAGACCCCCATTCAGGAGGCCTCTGCAGGTGAGATCGTCGCCCTGAGCGGCATGGCGGATATTACCATCGGCCGCACTCTGTGCGCCCCGGATGCAATCGAACCGCTGCCCTTTGTGAAGATCTCCGATCCCACCATTGAAATGACCTTTGCGGTCAACGATTCCCCCTTTGCGGGCCGGGAGGGCAAGTTTGTCACCTCCCGCAACCTGCGGGACCGGCTGGAAAAGGAGCTGCTGAAGGATGTGTCCCTTCATGTGACTGAGGCCAGCACCGATTCCTTTAACGTGGCGGGCCGTGGCGAAATGCACCTTTCTATTCTGATGGAGACCATGCGCCGGGAGGGTTACGAGTTCTCTGTATCCACGCCCCGTGTGCTGACCAAGGAAATTGACGGAAAGCTCTGCGAGCCAATTGAGCGGATGGTGGCCGATGTGCCCGAGGAGTGCATGGGCGCGGTCATTGAAAAAATGGGCCGCCGGAAGGGAGACCTGCTGAGCATGACCCCCATGGGCAACCGCTACCGGCTGGAGTTTCTGGTTCCCTCCCGGGGTCTGTTCGGTTATCGGAGCGAGTTTCTGACCGATACCCGGGGTGAGGGCATCATGTCCAGCGTGCTGGACAGCTACGCACCCATGAAGGGTGAGATCGAGCGGCGGCTGACCGGCTCACTGATTGCCCACGAAAGCGGCGAAGCCGTTGCTTATGGTCTGGGTGGTGCCCAGGAACGGGGTGCTCTGTTCATTGGTGCCGGCACGCCTGTCTACGCCGGTATGGTGGTGGGCATCTGCAGCCGGAATGAGGATATGACCGTCAATGTGTGCAAGCGCAAGCAGCTTACCAATATGCGCGCTTCCGGTTCGGACGACGCGATCCGTCTGATTACGCCTAAAATCCTGTCTCTGGAGCAGTGCCTGGAATTTTTGGCAGACGACGAGCTTTTGGAATGTACCCCCAAGAGCCTGCGGATCCGCAAGCGGGAGCTGGACCACGCCATTCGTATGCGGGAGCTGATGAAGCGCCGCAATCAGGAGTAACCATACTCCCAAGGGAGCGCAACTGCGCTCCCTTTTAGGTTTACTAACCGCAAATTCCGGTTTATCGCGCCGTTTCGTATTACCTATTGTAGGGGAGGGGTAATGCTCCACCCCTACAGTACTGTTGCAGTACCTGCATTTTTCTTGATTTGTTTCCCAATTCCCGGAAAAAAGTTATTGACCTGGGTGGTTTTTTCGGTTATAATACCTTAGCATGACTATTTATAGTCCGTTATTATGTGTTGCTGCGGCCAAATTTGGCTGTCGAGCATATGTGATTTGACAGGAGGTGTACAAACATATGAAGCGTACCTATCAGCCCAGCAAGCGTCACCGTTCCAAGGTTCACGGTTTCCGCCAGAGAATGGCTACTTCCAACGGCCGCAAGGTGCTTGCCCGCCGCCGTGCCAAGGGCCGTAAGGTCCTGTCTGCCTGAGCGTAATTCAGTTGGCTGAATCACATGATCGCTCATAGCGAAACGGGAGTCCACGCGGGGCGAATGGAATTCGCCCCGCTCCCTTTTTATTTGGGGCTGGCTCTTGTAATATCTCGCCGGTGGAACGCCGGGTCTTTTTCCGCATCTGTGCGCTTGCCCACCTTGAAATACACAAAGTATTCCTGCGGCGGGCAAGACTTCATCTGCGGCAAAATCCCACGCCCTCCGCACGACGATCTATTCCTGCGAGCCGCCCTGTTTTTGAGGGTTTATTTGTTTGGAGGGATGGAGATCCGCCCCGCAGAGCCGGTCACAGCAAGCACCGGCCATCTTTACAAATAATCCTTCAAAACCATGGGAGATAGTTTTATGAAATTTTCCAGCGCATTGAAGCTTAATCACATTTTCCGGCGGCTTTACGGAACTGCCGCCCACGCAAATGGCTATTTGGTGCTGTATGCCAGAAAAAACCGCACTGCCTGCAACCGGGTGGGGATCACGGTGGGCAAAAAGCTGGGCCATGCGGTGGTGCGTAATCGGGTCCGGCGCCGCCTGCGGGAGGTCTACCGGCTGAATGAAGCCCATTTCGCCCCCGGATGGGATATTGTGGT
>JAZNIG010000041.1:0-13344 GCA_045577355.1 Faecousia sp.
GAGAGGGAACGGATCAGCTCATTAACCGCACACAAGAAGCAGCTGTTTACCAAGCCATCAACGGAAAGTCCATTTGCGATGATGTTAAATATATTGACCCTAAGAACGGCTACAAAATTACAGAATTTCTGCAAGGTGCCCGGGTCTGCGACCCCTTTTCACCTGATGATGTGGCTGCTTGTATGAAACGGCTGCGGCAATTCCATGAAACGAAGCTGCAGGTGGCCCACACCTTCGATATTTTCGGGCAGATTGATTTCTACGAAAGTCTGTGGAACGGCAATCCCTCCTGTTTCCGGGATTACCGCACCACAAAAGCCAAAGTATTTGCTTTGAAACCCTATATTGACAGCATGGAAAAAGATTGGTGCCTGACCCATATTGATGCCGTACCGGATAATTTTCTGTTTACAACAAAGCCAGACGGCACATCAGATTTACGGCTGATTGACTGGGAATATGCAGGTATGCAGGATCCTCATGTGGATATTGCTATGTTCTGTATCTACGCTATGTATGATGATGCGCATATCGAACAGTTAATCGACACATATTTCCCCGAAGGCTGTGACACTGCTGTGCGAACAAAGATCTACTGCTACATTGCCGCCTGTGGCCTGCTTTGGAGCAACTGGTGTGAATACAAACGGCAGTTGGGTGTAGAGTTTGGTGAATACTCTCTGCGTCAGTATCGCTATGCCAAGGATTACTGCAGGATTGCCATGGCCCACATAGAACAGGGAGGTTTATCATGCACACTGTAAAGCGCGCTATCATTATGGCTGCCGGCACCGGCACCCGGATGCGTCCGGTCACGGAAACCACTCCAAAGCCGCTGATTTGGGTCAACGGCGTGCGGATGATCGACACAGTCATTCAAGCACTATATAAAAACGGAATTAAGGAGATTTATATCGTTGTAGGATATCTGAAAGAACAGTTTCAGACCTTGGTGCAGGAATACCCGGGTATTGTACTGATTAATAATCCCTACTATGACACTTGCAACAACATCTCTTCACTGTATGTAGCAAGAGAGCAGCTTTCGGATGTCATTATCCTGGACGGCGATCAAGTAATCTTTGAGCCTTCTATTTTGTCTCCGGAATTTGCTCTATCCGGCTATAACGCCATATGGACAGATTCCCATACAGACGAATGGCTGATGACTGTGGAAAACGGCATTGTCACTAACTGCAGCCGTACCGGCGGAGAAAAAGGCTGGCAGCTTTACAGTATCTCCCGCTGGAGCGCGGAGGATGGACAAAAGCTTCGCCGCCACTTGGAATTAGAATTTGAGGAAAAGAAAAACCACCAGATCTACTGGGATGATGTAGCACTTTTCTGCCACCCGGAGGATTACACGTTGGGTATCCGCCCTATGCAGTCTGGCGACATTGTGGAGATCGACAGCTTCCACGAGCTGTTGCAGATAGACGCTTCTTACAACACCTATCAAACAGGAGGAGATGCACATGAAAAAGAATAATCCTGCTCTCCAGCACGGAAAGATCGACTGGATGATTACACTGGTTCCTTTAATTCTGGTGATTGTGCTGTGTCTGTTGTTTTTCCTAACACCGGAACAGTCTAACCGAGTCATCAGCCAAATCCGCTATGTGCTGGGTGATACTATGGGGTCTTACTATCTGGTCATTGGCCTTGGTATTTTTCTGGTATCCATGTTCATTGCCTTCTCCAAGCTGGGTAATATCGTTCTGGGTAAGCAAGATGAAAAACCAAAATACTCTTTTTTCGCTTGGGGCGCTATGATGTTCACTGCGGGTCTTGCCGCAGATATCTTGTTTTACTCTTTTTCTGAGTGGATCCTGTATGCCACCGACCCGCATATCGCGGCGCTTGGCAGCATTGAACAATGGTCTTCAGTATTTCCAATCTTCCACTGGAGTCTGATTCCCTGGGCATTCTATCTGGTACTTGCCGTCGCGTTCGGTTTTATGCTCCATGTGCGCAAACGGGAGCGGCAGAAATACTCGGAAGCATGTCGCCCCATTTTAGGAAAGCACACTGACAAGCTCCCCGGTCGGCTTATTGACCTGCTGGCTGCCTTTGCTTTGTTGGCAGGCACTGCTACCACATTTAGTCTTGCTACACCTTTGATGGCAAGTATTATTAACACCCTGTTCCATGTAGAACTAAACCGCACAGTGGTCACCATTGCCATCCTGCTGGTCACCTGCGCAGTCTATACTTATGCTTTGCTGCATGGCATCAAAGGCATCGGTCTGTTGGCAAAGGGCTGCGTATGGCTGTTCTTTGGACTACTGGCCTATGTACTGCTGTTTACCGGGCAGACCCGCTACATTATCGAGACCGGCATTGCCTCTTTGGGTAAACTGGTGCAAAATTTCTTTGAGCTTTCCACCTTTACCGACCCCCAGCGCAGCACCTCCTTCCCACAGAATTGGACCATCTTCTACTGGGCATATTGGATGACCTGGTGCGTAGCCGCCCCATTCTTCATCGGTAGCATTTCCCGGGGCAGAACCGTACGCCAGACGATTCTGGGCGGTTATGCCTTCGGCGTTGGCTCTACCATTCTCAGTTTTGTGATTCTGGGCAACTATTCCCTGGGTATGCAGTTCTCTGGTGCGGCAGACTTTATTGCCCAATATCAACAGACCGGTGACTTATACAGCTTGATTATTTCCATTATCCAAACCATGCCTGCCGCTCCTATGGTATTGGCAGCCGTACTGATCACTATGATGCTGTTCTACGCCACCTCCTTTGACTCCATTGCCCTGATTGGCGCCTGTTACAGCTACAAGAAGCTGGGCGACGGCGAGCAACCCCACAAACTGATTCAGTTGATGTGGTGCGTCCTGTTGATCCTACTTCCTGTGGCACTGATCTTCTCCGACAGCTCCATGAGTAATTTACAATCGGTAGCCATCATCGCCGCTTTCCCCATCGGGCTTGTTATCATTCTGATAACCGCCAGTTTCTTGAAGGATGCCAAACAATTTCAATCAGAGCCGCATCCAGAAAGCCACGACCTCCACGATTGTACAGAAAAATAACTGCAGTTTTCTTCTGTAAATTCAAAGTGCCGATTGCTGGAAAACCTGAAGCACTCCTTAACACATAAGTAATACAAAACCCGGTTTCGTACAGACAACGCTGTACAAAACCGGGTTTTGCGTAAAAGTATCTACAGGTTTGTTGCAATATGCCCATGAAAAGTATTTTGCCTGATGATTTGACAGAATCATCAGGCAAACCGCACCGATTTTGTAAAGGATCTATAAACATAATTCCGCAAAATGCAAAGCATACTGGACTTTTTCTCTATTTAATGGTATAATAAGATCAAAATGCGGAGCTCTATGCTCCAAAAAACGGCTCAGGAGTTTTTTTATGAATAAACTGATCCAACTATTCCGCAAGGCAGGCGGTTTTAGCACACTGTGGCAATATGCCCGTGCCCATGTACTGCTGACCGCATTGATGCAGATGCTTTTGAACGGCTTTTCCAAAAAATCGCTGGAGATCGTCCGGCTTGCAGTTACTAACAAGATCCTTGGCCGGCTTCGAAAAAAGTACCGGGGCTATATCGAACACTTCAAAGCCAATCTGCCATCTCTTCCCCGCACCCGCAGTAATTATGTCTGGGTGTGCTGGCTGCAGGGCATTGAAAATGCACCGCCACTGGTGCGGCACTGCTATGCATCTCTGCAAAATAATCTTTCGGACCGGAAAATCGTTCTTTTAACAGAAGAAAATTACCGGGATTATGTGACGTTTCCTGTGCATATCCAGCAAAAGATCGACAGCGGTATCATCTCCCGCACCCACATGTCCGATTTGTTGCGCCTGGAGCTTTTGCTGAATTACGGCGGTACATGGATCGACGCCACAGTGTTTTGTTCCGGAAAGAACATCCCCTCTTATATGTTGGATTCAGACTTGTTTGTCTTCCAGGACCTCAAACCCGGTCTGGACGGACATGCTACCAGCGTGTCTAACTGGTTTATTACTGCCTACACAAATCACCCCATGCTTGCTTTAACACAAGCTTTGCTGTATGACTATTGGAGTAAAAACAATGCACTAATAGATTATTTTATTTTCCATCATTTTTTTCAGCTTGCTATTGAAGTATATCCGGAGTATTGGAATCAGGTCGTTCCGTTTTCTAACTCTATTCCGCACATTTTGCTTTTACGGCTGTTTGAGACCTACGATGCAAAAGTATGGAACAGCGTCTGCGAAATGACACCATTTCACAAGCTTAGCTACAAATTTGAAGAACACGAAGCTCAGCAATCAGATACCTATTACTGTCATCTGATGCACCATTAAGGAGGACATTATGGGATACGAAAAGAATGAAGATATAATTTTTGTAAAAGACCTTTTGTTTGCAACCCTGTATCAGTGGCGGCGGACCTTTGCTGTTGCGCTTATTTTTGCGCTCATCATTGGCGGTGTTGCAACAATAACAGAGTATAGGAAAGCACATAACGCCCCCTCGGAAGCAACAATTCAGGCAGCGCTGGACGAATACGAGGATGAAAAAGATATACTAACAAAGGAATTTGAAAAAGCAGAGAAACAACTCAAATTATGTGAGACCTATCTTGCTGAATCTATTCTTATGAATGCAGATGCATTCAGTTTGTACCGTGCCAATCTGATACTGGCTGTAGATGTTCCGGAAGAAACAGAATACGCCGGTGCAGTCCTCCACTCCTATCTCATGTATTTAAACGGCAATGCCTTGCTGGAGGATGCAGCGCAAACACTGGGCATCAACGCAACCTACCTACCTGAATTGATCAAGACGGAACAGAATGAGCAAAACCCCAGAAGCGTACTGATAACCATTACTTATCCCACCAAGGACGGTGCCCATCAGCTTTTGACTTTAATCACAAAGCACATGGATCTGTCAAAAACCCAAATCCTTGAAAATATCGGCCAGCACACAATGGGCATGGTAGTAAACCAAGTATTCCCTTGCATAGACACAGACATCGCGAGCAAGCAGCAGGGGGCACTTCAGCAATTAGATTCCCTAAAAAATGCCGTTGCCGAAGCAGAGAATAATTTAGCAAACCTGCAAGAGCCTGATTTTGCCAGCGCTACCTTCTCTAAAAAGAAGGTTCTGATATTCGCCGTAATTGGTGCGGTTTTTGGGGGGATCATGGTTGCAGTTGTTGCCTGTCTGATGCATATTGCTAGAGGTACGGTTTATTCTGCCCGTACACTAAAAAACAAGACCGGGCTGAATCTGCTAGGTGTCATTCCTTCCAGCAACAAAAAAAATATGGTTGACAAATGGCTGCTACAACTGGAAGGACGCATCACTGATCCTGCACAAGCGCAGGTTGCCCTTTCCACTGCATATAACTACTGTAAGAATACTGTACGGCTTCTGGTGGCAGGAGACTGCGAGGGTAAGCAGCAGAATGTAGCAGATAAGCTCAAGGATATGGGCGTAGAAATTGTCGCTGCCGGCAATCTGTTGTGTAACGCAGATACTGTAGCACAGCTTCCCGCATGCGATGCGGTATTGCTAGTAGAAGAATGCGACACCTCCCGTTATACAAATATTATGCAGACACTAGCCTTGGTATCTGATCAGAAAAAACCGGTGATCGGATTCATTTTACTTGAAAAATAAGCAAGTTTTAGGTTTGCCAAAGAGGGAGCACTTATGAACTTATACGTAAGGCGATCTTTGATCGGCGATGAGTTTTTCTCATTTACCCGAACCGATCTGCTTCTGAAATTAATATTGCTGTTTCCAATTACAACTCTGTTTCAATATCACATTGGAATCCTGAACAAGCTGCTTTTCTTCATTGTATTGGTCGTCCTGTTTTGCAAGGGCACTGTACATCCTCGTTCTTTTATATATTTGCTGTTTGTTACTGGATTGTGGACAGTTGACATGCTGTTAACGCCCATAGCTGCCTTGCGTTTGAATTTGAACATGGCGTTTTACTATATTTTCCTTGTGTATTACTTTGTGTTTATTTTAACGCACCCAAAAAAGGTCTGGGACCTATTGAAAAAAAACACACGATACATTTTCTATGTTGTGCTGTTTTATACCGCTGTTCTTACTCTATCTATTTTTCTTCCCAGTTCCTATTCCCAGTCAACCTCAGGCGGCTGGGGCGAAGAGAAATACTTCATGTCCATTTCCGGCAGCCCCAATCGGGTTGGCCCTGCCTCAGTTTTCATTGTAGTACTGATTACATTTCTAATCCAAACCGGCACGCACAAGGCAATCGCGCTGATGGCTCTGCCTCAAGTCTACGCCTTTCTCATGGGCGGCAGCCGCACCTATTTTGTGGTAGGCGGATTTGCTTGTGTGATACTGTATTATACCCTGTTTAAGCATAAAAAATGGTTCTTTTTGAGCCTGATCCCGGTAGGCCTAATCGGCATGGTCTTTGTTCTGAACAGTAATATGATGGCCAAATTTGCTGCCACCTTCCAAAATGACCAAGGCTTATCTCAGCAGGAATTCTGGCGCCGTCTAACAAATACCCGCTCAATTTTCTGGGTAGAGCAGTTAAAGCTCTTTTCTAATACCCCGTGGTACAAGCAGTTGCTGGGAAACGGTATTAATTTCACTACCCACCAATACGGTCTGTGGGCGCACAGCGACTTTATTGAAATTCTGTGCAGTTACGGCTATATTGGCCTTACCAACTATCTTGTCCTGATGCTTTACACCATTCGTTTTTTCTTCACGCGCATCCGAGGACACCGGTTAATCAAGTGCTTTTGCGCCTTTATTTGGTTTTTTAACGCTTTTATTAACTTTTTCTATTGTTATTTCTGTGCCATGCTGTGCTACCCGATTTTACTTATGGTAATCAGCCACATGGACGACTCGTGATTTAATTTTAACAGGAGGTATGCTATGCTTGATTTGAGTATTGTTATACCTATTTATAACACCCCAACCACTGACCTGCAGCGTTGTTTTGATTCTATGGCTTCCCTGTCTGCTGTTTCCTATGAGGTTCTTTTGATTGACGACGGTTCTCTGCCCCAGATCGGTCAGTTTTGCCGTTCCTATGTATTAGAGCACCCTACCTTTCGGTATATCTATAAAGAAAACGGTGGTGTCAGCTCTGCCCGCAATTTGGGGATTTCCCACGCCCAAGGCCGTTATCTGATCTTTGCTGATGCAGATGATCTGATTATAGGTGAAATTCTGGAAACCCATATCCCTCCGGAGGATGGTCCCGATCTTGTGCTGTTTGATATTTTACTGACACAGGCAGGAACAGACTCCGTTTGGTCCGCATTCCCACTTCCCCAGGGATCACTGGACCGTCAGCAAGTACTCTATCAACTTTTCAGTAACTCCAGTATCAGCGGCCCGGTAGCCAAGCTGTATAAGACGCAACATATCCGAGATAAAGGCCTGCTGTTTGATCCAGATTTCATTTCCGGTGAAGACTGGATGTTTGTCTGTGACTATGTGCTACAGTCAAACAGCTTTGTTTACTATCCTCTTTGCTCTTACCGCTACTTCCGCCAAAACGCCACCGGTCTAAGCCGCACGGCTAAGTTCCCTGATAAAATGCTGCATAATCAACTAGCACGTTTTGTGCGCAAGCAGCAGATCGTTTCCTCTACGGTTTGGACTATATGCAAGCCTGAGCAGATTCTGTCTCTGGCAGCAATTGAGCTGATTGAAAACCTGTTTAATACAGCAGCAGACCTTCTATTGTGTAAACAGTATACCGCAAATAGGAAAAAGCAAATCCGAGATGCTGTGTGCAATGCCGATAATCTTCTCACCGGTTTTACCCCTAAAAAGACGCAAATAAAACTGCAGGTACTGACCCACTTCCCCTTTATGCTTTTTCCCTTGGCTGTCATACGGGCGCTTTATCTAAAGCGGAAGGATAGACGTAGCAATATTAACTGAAAGGAAACAGAACTATGCGCTTGTTTGCATTATATCTTCCCCAATTCCACGAGGTAGAAGAAAACAACCAATGGTGGGGAAAGGGCTTTACAGAATGGACCCATGTGAACAGAGCTAAGCCTCTTTTTAAGGGCCATCATCAGCCAATCGTTCCCCTAGATAACAACTACTATAATTTAATGGATAAAGCAACCGTTCAATGGCAGACAGACCTTATGAAGCAATACGGTATTGACGGCTTTGTGTACTATCATTACTATTTCTGTGGCAAAAAGCTACTAAATAAGCCTGCGGAAAATCTGCTGAATTGGACAGATATCAACCAGCCATTTTTCTTTTGCTGGGCGAATCACACCTGGTATCAGGCCACTAAAAAGGAGAAAAAGGTATTATTAGAGCAGACCTACGGCACTGAAGATGATTGGGAGGCCCATTTTAACTATCTTCTCCCCTTCTTCCGGGACAACCGCTATGAAAAAAAAGACAACAAGCCTGTGTTCATGATTTTTGCAGATTTCCCGGAAAAGCACGATATGATGCAATATTTTGACCGCCGCTGCAAAAATGCCGGTTTTGACGGGATATATGTAATTGAAACATTTACCAACAGTTACCGCCCAGAGAATTTCACACAATTTCAGAAAAATCTCTGTGAACAGGCCCAACAAACCTATATTCGTGAGCCCGCCGTCAGCACTCTGCTTTTAAAGCGCAAAAAAAACCGCACACTGGCCGGTGTTTGGGACCGCCTGTGTCAAGAGCTGGTAGCACACAATCTGATCCATTGGGTCCAGCGTTATAACGGTGATGATCTATTTTCCATCATGCGTACACAGTCGCCCCGCGAAAAAAATCTGTGCCATGGCATGTTCTTCTCCTGGGATAACACTCCCCGCCACGGTGTTCGGGGCTATATTATCACACCTCCCAGCAAAGAGAGCTTTCTGCAATATGCTGACTCCGTGAAGGACGATGAATATGTATTTATCAATGCCTGGAATGAATGGGCAGAGGGTATGATTTTAGAACCCACCGAACACAACGGCTTTAAATTCCTCGAATGGATTCATCAGTGGAATCTTAAAAACCGGCAGGAGTAATATCCCATGAAACAAATGCTTAAAAAGTGCGTAACGACACTTCTGTATCCTTTCTTATGTCCAAAGGCTGTGGCCAAATACCAACAGCTTCGCAACGGACTTATTTGGTCTGCGCAGTCAAAGAGCCTCCACTCTTTGGGCAACGGCTCCTATGTGGGCGCTAATTTTCAACTCCGCGGACCTGAGTATATGGACATCGGCAAGGATTTTTATGCCGGTGTGGGTTTGACTCTTCAAGCATGGGATAGCTATGCCGGTGAGCTATATCACCCCAAACTGGTAATTGGCGACCGTGTGATGCTCACTGATTATGTCCAGATCTCCTGTGCAAAGGCAGTATACATCGGAAACAATGTACTAGTCGGTCAAAGTGTTTATATTTCTGACAATGGTCATGGAGATACCTGTCCGGAAACCTTAAAGCTCCCTCCTGCAGAAAGAAAGCTCCACATTAAAGGTCCAGTCATCATTGAAGATAATGTTTGGATCGGCCGGTGTGCAACCATTCTTTCCGGTGTGCACATTGGAAAGGGTGCGGTGATTGCCGCAGGTGCAGTTGTTACAAAGGATGTCCCTCCTTATGCAGTTGTAGGCGGTATGCCGGCTAAGATCATTAAATCCTGACATAAGATTTGACTTGCAACAGAATTTATTACGGAAATACGGACAAATTCTGTCAAATCACCTGTAAACCCGATTATAGTTTTTCAAAAAGGAGATTGCACATGGAGCAAACTGCTTGTGTTTCGATTGTTGTTCCTGTATATAATCAGGAAGCCTATCTGGATGTATCTATCCCATCCCTGATCAATCAAAGCTATAAAGATCTTCAAATCATTCTGGTAAACGACGGCTCTACTGATGCCAGTCCTCAGATATTGCGCCATTATGCCGCACAGGATTCCCGCATCGTAATTGTAGAAAAAGAAAATGGTGGTTTGGTAGATGCAACTCTTGCGGGTATTTCCGTTGCAGACGGGGAGTATCTCTGTTTTTTTGACCCCGATGATTTGGTTGGAAAGAACTTCGTTCGCACCCTTGTAGAAAACATGACAGATGCCTGCGATTTTGTTGCGGCAGGTTATTATACGGAAAACCGAGGAATTCTTACGCCCTATCCACTGACCGAAGATCGTATCTACACCTCTGAGGAACTTCGTAGCTATGCGAACTGTTTTTTGTTTGAACCAGGGAGTTCCGGTGGTGTTTCCCGTCGCTTCTTCATTTCACGGTGGAACAAGCTCTACCGCACAAAGCTTGTGAAAACAGTTGCTGAAAAATTTTCCCAATTCCGGCATATCTCCCTAGGTGAAGATTCGATCTTCACCTATTTGATATTAAATCACAGTCACAGCGGCAGAACAGTCAGCCATCCTAATAGCTATTTTTACAATATTGGCAACATGAATTCTATGATGAACACCGGGCAAATGGAAACATACCTGTCCAGAGCTGCCTCTGCTTTTGCCGCACTCAAGGAATTGACTGCCTCCTATTCTACCGATGACAATCAGGCTTATGCCCTGTATGGCTTTCTGGTAGATGCCTTGGTGCAACGCATTCAAAAAAGCAGCAATTCCCAGTATCGCACTCTCCGACAAATGCTTCGGTCGGATAAAAAATATCAAGAAGCCTGTTCCTTTACAATCGGATCTACATCTGGTATTGGCAGGATAAAATATAGCATCACGCAAATAACGCCTCCCAGTCTTTTAAATTTTCTCAAACGGACTGTTTCCTGGCTGCAAACAAAAAAGGGCCATCTACTGTTCTGGTGCAAAAAATGCAAAGTGAAAGGACCTATCCGGGCAAGTCGGCTTCTGGGCTTTCAGAAGGATCGAGAAAATGCCTTTGAGCAAATGAACAGGCTTCTTCCGGAAATGGACCGGCGGATCTACCCCCTCCTCAAGCCCTATCTTTCGAAAACCACCGATCTGAACCAATGTCCTTTGGAAAAAAATATTTTTGTGTTCTGGTGGGACGGCTTCGCAAACGCACCAACGGTCGTACTCCTCTGCCTAGCATCTATTCAAAAGCACCACCCTGACTGCTGTATCATCCCAATTGACAAGGATAATTTTAAGGACTACACAGATATTCATCCCCAGATACTGCAAGCCTTTTATGCAGACAAGGTCTCTGTTCAGACCTTCTCCGATATCTTGAGATTCAATCTGCTTAAAAACAACGGCGGCATATGGATCGATGCAACAATCCTGTTTCCGGGAAAGTTTGATCTGCTTAAGGCTCTAGATAATAAGTCCTTTACCACCTTGGCCTTCTCCACTAGCCGGGATTTCCTGCAATACGGAGAGGATGTCTGCTCCTGGTCCGGATTCTTCATTGCATCCAGAAAAAACAGTTTGTTTGTCCGGGCGGTAGATGCCGTTTTTCAGCAGTATTTCTTAAAATACAGAACCTATTCCACATATTTTTTTATCGACATCACTATGATGCTCTGCAAAAAATACAGGCTGGACGGCGGTGTTCTGGATACCCCCCTCTATACCCCCCGGAATATGTTCGCCCTTGCACCGATGCTCCACAGATCCTTCGATGTAAATATTTGGGAGTATATTGGTGCAATCCCACAGAAGCTGTTCTGGAATATATCCGACACATCAGCAGATGACAGCTTCTATCATTGGCTTTTATCTCAGTATTCATTGAAATGAAAGATGTGCTATGTTAGAGAATCAAAATACAAACAAAAAAATCATTTCCAGTGTCTTCTGGAAATTTGGCGAGAGAATGATCACCCAGGGCGTTTCCTTTATCGTCTCCCTGATCCTCGCCCGAATTCTTATGCCTGAGGATTATGGCGCTGTCGCTGTAGTAACCATTTTTATTGACATTGCGAATGTGATCCTAATCAGTGGATTAAACACTGCGTTAATACAAAAAAAGGAGATCCACAACAAGGAGATCTCAACGATCTTCTACTGCGGCTTGGCGCTGAGCGCTGTTCTTTATTTAATTCTGTTTTTCGCTGCCCCGCTACTCGCGAGAGTCTATAACATCCCTGTTCTAATACCGGTTATCCGAGTCTTTGCCTTAAGTTTGCCTATTTCCTCTTTCCAGTCTGTTCAGACAGCTCTTATTTCACGGAATATGGACTTCCGAAAGCTCTTCTTTTCAACTATCGGTGCTACAATATGCTCCGCCATCGTAGGTATTGCAATGGCCTTGTGTGGCGGCGGTGTCTGGGCGCTGGTAGCCCAATCTCTAGTCAGCACTGTGATCAGTACCTTTGTTCTAATCTTCACTGTTCGCTGGAGACCCACAAGACAGTTTTCCTTTCGTGTTGCAAAGCCTTTGCTAAGCTACGGATGGAAGGTAATGGCTACCGACCTTTCCGGCACAGTGTTCAATCATTTGAGTTCTATAATTATCGGCGCAAACTACACATCGGTTGACCTGGCATATTATACCAAGGGTAAGCAACTCCCCTATTTACTTCGGAACAATATCTACACTACACTGATCAGTGTGCTTTTCCCCGCTATGGCCCGTGTTTCCGATGATCCCTCTGCCGTAAAAAATGTTGCAAACAAGAGTATTCGAATGCTTTCTTATATCATCTTCCCCATGATGCTGGGGATGATCGCCGTTTCTGAAAATCTTGTTTTAGTTCTGCTCACAAACAAATGGATTCAGATCACGCCCTTTATTTGCATCGTATGCCTTGAGTGTGTAATCTCGATCATTCCAACCATCAGTCTGCAGCTTCTGAAGGCCGCCGGTCATAGCGATATTATGCTAAAACTGGAATTCATCAAAAAGCCTATCCTTCTACTATCTATTTTAGTAGCAATGCGGTTCGGTGTTACTGCCATTGCGCTGACCTTACCGCTGAATACACTGATTGATCTAGTGATGCATGGTATTTACACCAGAAAGGTTATGGATTATCATCTGTGGGAACAGATTCGTCCCTGCCTTCCCTCACTCTTCCTTTCATTGTGTATGGTACTGGCGGTATGGGCTGTTAGATTATTGAGCCTGTCACCCCTGCCAATGCTGGCGGTACAGGTATGTGTTGGTATTGGGGTCTATGTGGGTCTTTCCGCGATTTTTAAGGTTGATGCATATATGACCGTGTTTTGTTTGATAAGAAAAAAACTGCGTAAGTAATCCTTTGATGGTGTCCTCAGATAATCTGAACATCCTCTGCATATGAACAAAAGCATCCCAATTCCATTCGGAATTGGGATGCTTTTTAATCATAATAACTATCGTCCAGCGCCACATAGGGCACTTCATTCTTCTGATTGCGGTCCATCAGCATAGAAACGGTCTCCTCAGGACTGATTCCCTTAT
>JAZNIG010000042.1:0-3607 GCA_045577355.1 Faecousia sp.
AAAGCGTTGCCATAGTGGCAAGACCCTCGTTGTACTCAAGGCCCATTTTGGTTACGAAGAACTCAGTAACCACACTAGACTGCACCATATTACCCAGATTAGTAGCAACCTCATCTACCACATGGATTAGTGTAACCACCACACACAGGACTATCAGGTATGCTGCATAGGGTACCTTGGCGCTCTGACGCTCTCTGCGTTGCAATTCTCGCAGATCTCTTTGGTTGATCTTTTCTACGTTTTTCATTGAAATCCCCTTTCTTTCAATATGCACATTATCGGAATGCCTTTTCATCCCGTTAACTTACATAATAATTCTAGCAAAGGAAAATCAATATAAAAATAGGCTACACACGCGAAAAATCTTGAATTCTGTATTATATCTGTTACAATATAAATAGATCATGGAACAATGGAGGAGCTTCGATGGGTTATTATTATATGTCTATAAATGGCCGTGTTTTTTCAGGAAGTAACCCTGTATTATCACAGCTTCCGGTTTCCCACTACATAAACTATCTATCTGAAGATCAAATTAATCTACACAATACTAACACATCTTTTTCCCTAATGATGAGTATGCTGGATCCGGAGAGTTCGTTACCCTTTCGGGTGTATATGGTCATGCCGGAATTATATGTGTACTCAGAATTGACGCAAGAGGAATACCGCCAGCTAGTATTGGACCGTCCTTTTCATCAGCACAACACATACGAACTGGTTTACGTGAGGGAAGGAGAATTCTACCAACAAATTGAAACCATACGCCACAAATATTCCCAGCGAAGCTGCTGCCTGCTGAACCGGAACATCCGTCATCGGGAAGAATATACCACTGCGTTCAGCATTGTGAATTTGTCCCTTTCCTACGACTTTTTGAAAAAACTCTTGGAGGGCGAGTCGGAGCATTTCTTCCTGCAGGAGCCGCTTCTGCACAATCAGAGTGAGCTTTCCCATTTTTTCAGCGATGAGTTTCTGGGGCGTCAGAGCCAGAGAAAGAGCTATATCGATTTCATCCCCCTGGAGCACATCACGGAAGGCAAGGACCATATCCACGACCTTCTGGATCACCTGACTCAGATCATCATCTCGCCCGTCCCCGGAGGAAGCTACATCATCCGAGGACTAATCTGCCAAATCCTGTATCATCTCAGCGATAGCCGCAACTATACCACAACCCCCATCAATCTTGGATCAAAAACCGAAAGCAGGGTATTCGCCCAGATCACAACACGAATGGAGGAAACCAATGGCCGGATTAGCCGGGAAGCGCTGTCCAGGGAACTGAATTATTCCGGCAACTATCTCAACCGCATCGTCAACAAATACACCGGTATGAACCTGTTTCAGTATGGTACCTCCATTGCTATGCAGAAAGCCGCCTGGCTTCTGATTCACACAGACAAGCCCGTTACAAAGATTGTCACAGAACTGGGCTTCACAGACCGGACTCATTTCTACCAGCTGTTTCGCAAGCAGTTTGCTGTTACGCCGAAGGAATACCGTAGTGATCACCGCTAAACACAGGAAAACAAACTAACAAGCAGCACTATGAGATTCATCTCGTAGTGCTGCTTTAACCTTATTCAACAGAAGAAACACTCTCGGCCATCCGGAGTATGTTTACCTCAGAGATTGTTTCGGGGGAGTATTCGATTACACAACTGATTTTCGGTGAAAGTGTCCAACAAAGGTAGGATCGGTCTCCCTGTTCGCACAGAAATGCATCATACGCATTTACCTTGCATTCTCTTCGGTTTTCAATCTGAGAGATATCGATTGCCAAACCGATTGCATCCATGTTAAGTCCTGCATATTCCCCAGACTCATTTGATACATAAGCGGTCTGACAGCAATAATAGACGATACTATTTCCTTCAGAATCAGTATAAGTAAATGGGGTTACTTTGGAAATGGACTGGCATTCGTAGTCCTCATCCACTTCCTTCAGAGCGTTTTCTACCTTGTAGATCTCATTTGCTATCTGCCAATTGGGATCAGTCTGGTGGTTGCGGACGTCGATATACCGGGCAACACCCATTATTAACACCAAAACCAAGCTGCCAATTCCAACCGCCCACAGAACCTTTCGCTTCATTTGTTATCATCCTCGCTCTCACTGATATTCTTGATTTGTATTAGCCCTTTGTTGGCGCACCGCTCGGCATACTCCAACAGGTTTCTGGAATTGCTGGCACCATGGCGGACATAACAAACCAGCCAGTCGCAGACATTGACCATGATGTGATTGGTACGCACAATTGCGTATCGCCTTGGTGTATTTTCTAATCCGTCCGGATAGTAGGTGCCATCAAACCCATCTGGCGCATCAACGGGACGCTCGGCCGGGTGATATGGCAGCACCAGCATAAGGGTAATGTCCGGATACTTCTGTTTCGCATGCTTGACAGCTGCAGCAGCGATCCGGTCAAAGCCGCCATACCCGCCCACGTAGAAATAGCGAACGTTTTCTTCCACGATCAACCGATTGATCTCCCCTTCCAGTCTGGGAAGTAACCGTTCATCCGCCTCCCTGTGACCGATAAAGAAACAGCTTTTACCACACGACATATACTATCAGCACTCCAATAATACATATTGATATTTATAGTATATATCTCTTTGGAAACAATATCAATAGTCTGTGGATAATCGATTTCTATATTTATAGACTAGATATATCGCAGAAAGGATGTGTTTCGTCTATGGGTGAAATCGCAAAGGCTGTTGGACAGAGAATCAGAAATTACCGGACAAAGGCCGGGTTCAGCCAGGAGAAGTTAGCAGAGATGTCCGGCTGCCATCCCACTTATATCGGTCAGCTGGAACGCGGTGAGAAGAATGCAACCATCGAAAGCATTGATAAGATTGCCACCGCATTGAATGTCCCCATGTCCACGCTCTTTGAGCAGCTGGGTGGGCAGAATGATGGCAGCAGAAACATCCCCCTTGAGTGCTATGAATTTCTTTCTGCCAAGACCCCAGATGAGCAGGAACAGCTATTCAAAATCCTGCTGGAAATGGACAAATACAGATCCAAGTAATTGATCAGAGGATGCCGCCTGTTATGGGCAGCATCCTCTTTTAGTTGGAAATGATGACTGCCGGGGTGCGTGTGTCGGAGCAGCAATCATCATTGATTTTGGTAAGCAAATTAGAATTGTCTGCCTGCCCGGGAGGGGCGTATATCGGAATTGTAAGCAGGATCGGTTATGCCCCTCCCGTGACTGTTCTGTTCGGACATTTGCAGAGGCAAATTGTCCTCTCAGAACCCCTTTGAAATCCGTATTTTTTGACTGCGGGGACTGCGTCTGGCAAAATCAGTCTGGTGCAGATAACGATATCTTTTTTCGGTCTGGGTGATTTTCTCTATGACACTTTCGGAAGCACCATAGTTGGGATCTGTTTTAGCGCAAGATTTCACACTTTTTCAGGTCCTCTTGCTCGTAAATTCGCACTTTGGCCTTACCGGCTTAATCCCAGCTGTCCATTACCTAAAGGACATATGCCTGAAGTTATCATCATCGAAAAAGACAATCTTCTCAACATCAACAGTTGCAGCTATCGAACATTTCCCAATGTTCGATGGTCATTACACCCGCAAATG
>JAZNIG010000043.1:0-15986 GCA_045577355.1 Faecousia sp.
ACAAAATAGGCAGAGTTACCTCCACCTTGGCTCTTGGCTCTTGGCCCTTAGGAATTATACGCAAAGAACTCATCTTGTCAACCCCACAATTTATAATCATTCATTTTATACTATAGCACAATTCAACTGTATTTGCAATATGTTTTCAAATGTCAAATTATTTTTAACAAAAAAGTTACATAAAACTTTTAGGAAATCCACCTTTTTTCTTGGGTTTCTGCTAATCCATCATCATATCCAAACGGTTTGCCACGCGCCGCCTTACTCTCAATAACTCTATGTTTAAGATAAAGACTCATGATGCTTATATAATCATCATGATTAATAAAGAGTCTTATATAAAAGAAAAAGAGTCATAAAGATTCTATAAGAATCGTTATAACTCATGAAGATTGCGGAAATATTGAAAACTTCACATTTCTATGCTATAATATAAAACGAGGTGAGAGCATGGAACATTTTTTCGAATTGATTGTTGAATTATTGTTTGGATTGGCAAAAAGCAAACCTGATAAAATGCCATCTGATATTTCATATAATCCTATTTTTTTAATTAGACACCCTGCAAAGAAAAATCTTGCCAGAGTTTTTGCGACAATCATCGTTATTGGTGTGTTTTCATTGCTTTGGATATTTGTTGATAATGATACTCGACTCTTGTATATAATATTTATTATCTTATTCGGTATTTTGTTAATCTTAACTTTAATCGCTTTTTCTTTTCGTTGTTATGTTACAGAACAGCATATCAAAAAGAGCTATTGGGGATTGTTTAGTAAATATATCGAATGGGACAAAGTTTCGTGTATAAGAGTTGTTGAGAAAACAGATGAAAAAAGTGTTATTATTGCGATTTATAACGACGACGGCAAATGTGTAATCGATTTGAACACCGATATGGAGAATGTTTGCTATATTGTGAAAATGGCAGAAGTAAAAAACATCACAGTAAAACATGAAAAGGATTTATCATTAAAACAAATATCGCATCTTTGAGAAATATACTGTTGGATATAACAAAAGGACTATGACATTTTGGGTGTCATAGTCCTTAAAATTTTATCATATATCTTCATCCACAGAAAAAACACAATGAAAATACGGGCACTCTTTTGCCTGTTCAAATTTTTCCGCATCGGTAATATCATTGTAAAAAACCAAGAACTTCGCAGGCAGGCATTTATGTTCAGGCTTTAACAAATCTGCATCATTTTCAAGGGTTTCTTTCATTGTCATTTTGGTATTACATTCACCGTCCAAAACAAAAAACCATTCGCCGTCAACTTGTTCAAACCCATCATAACCCCATCCACACAAGAGCACTTGCCCGTCTTTTACAAAGTATTCAAAATCATTGTTTTTTATATATTCAATAGGCAACTGTTCTCTTACAATGCGATTATAGATTTTTACAACATCTCTTGATGTAATAAAAAATTGGTACTTGATTTTGAAATCTTTATAATACGGCATTCTATGATAACGGATTATATCAAATGGAACAAAAAGCAAATATCCAACACACACAACCAAGGTTATAGGCACACCTATGATTATACCTAACCCCGTTCCAAGAATGCTTAAAAATTTTTTCATTAAATCACCGCCTAAAAAATACCACTACTAATGTTATTATATCATACAACCGCCATTATTCAACAATTCCCTGTGACATTCGCCACAGGGAATCTATTGCTTAAATTTTCATTTGTCGTAAATGTGTCGTAAATCGGTTTTTGTTGGGTTTCAAAAACCCTGCAATACCGCTATTTTACGGCATTTTCTTAATCAAGGGGCTTCATCGTGGGGAACAAAATTACTTCCCGGATGGAGTCGGAGTTTGTCAGCAGCATGACACTGCGGTCAATGCCGATGCCCATACCGCCCGTGGGGGGCATGCCGTATTCCATGGCATTGAGGAAGTCCTCGTCCATCATTTCGGTTTCGTCGTCGCCCCGCTCCCGCTGCTCCACCTGCTTCATAAAGCGGCTGCGCTGATCAATGGGATCATTCAGCTCAGAGTAGGCGTTGGCCAACTCACTATGGCAGATAAACAGCTCGAATCGCTCAGTCAGCCGGGGATCTTTGGGGCTGCGCTTGGTGAGCGGCGAAACCTCTACAGGATACATGGTGATGAACGTGGGCTGAATCAGATGCTCTTCCACTCTCTGGTCGAAGCAGGCATAGAGCGCATTGCCCCAGGTCTTTTCTGCGGCATCTGCCAGCTCCCCGCCCTTTTCCGCGGCAGCCGCCACAGCCTGCGCATCGTCAGTAATGGTATCAAAATCGATGCCCACATACTCCCGGACAGCTTCCACCATGGTCATACGCCGCCAGCCGGGGGTCAGGTCGATCTTCTCGCCCATCCACTCCACTTCGTAAGTGCCCAGGATCTCCTTGGCAGCGCCGGAGAGGATTCCCTCTGCGATATCCATCATATCATGGAAATCCGCATAGGCCTGATACAGCTCCACAGATGTAAACTCCGGATTATGCTTGGGGTCCATTCCCTCATTCCGGAAGATACGTCCAATCTCATACACCCGGTCCATGCCGCCGATGATCAGCCGCTTCAGGGGCAGCTCAGTGGCAATACGCATGTACATATCGATATCCAGCGTATTATGGTGGGTAATAAAAGGACGGGCAGAAGCACCGCCGGCAATGGTATTCAGCACCGGGGTCTCCACCTCAATGTAGTTCATGTTATCCAGATAAGAACGCATGAACTTGATAAACTTGGAACGGATAATAAAGTTCTGCTTGACCTCCGGGTTCACCATCAGGTCCACATAGCGCTGACGGAAACGGATCTCCTTGTCAGTCAGGCCGTGGAACTTCTCCGGCAGAGGCAGCAAGGACTTGCTCAGCAGGGTCACGTTCTTGGCCCGGACTGAGATCTCCTCTGTCTTGGTCTTGAATACTTCACCCTCAACGCCGAGAATATCACCGATATCGTTTTTCTTAAAGCGGTTGTATTCTTCCTCTCCCAGCTCATCGATCTTGACAAACAATTGGATGCGGCCGGTGCTGTCCTGCAGATCGCAGAACATGACCTTACCCTGCCCCCGCTTGCTCATAAGGCGGCCTGCCACACGGACAGTTTTGCCCTCAAAAGCCTCATAATCAGCCTTGATGGCGGCAGAATCCGCATTAAAATCAAACTTGGTTTGGATAAAAGGGTCACGTCCCTCGGCCTGCAGCGCCGCCAGCTTATCCCGGCGGATCTGGGCCTGTTCAGATACAGGCAATTCAGCCTGCGGTACAAACTTTGCCATAATTATCCCTCACGTGTTACTTCGATGACCTTCATTTCATAAGAACCTGCGGGCGCATTGACGCTGAAGGTGTCCCCCACAGACTTGCCAACCACCGCGCGGCCGAAGGGAGAGTCATCAGAGAGCTTATACTCCATGGGATTGGCTTCCTGAGAGCCGGTGATCCGGTAAGCAGTCTTCTCGCCGGTTGCCAGGTCCTCCACCGTCACGGTACAGCCCAAGCCCACCCGACCGGAGGCTTCATTCTCATCTTCAATAATGACCGCGTGAGACAGAATATCTTCAATTTCAGCTATACGGCCATAGAGCTTTGCCTGCTCGTTTTTCGCAGCATCATATTCCGAGTTTTCGGACAAGTCACCGTAGGAGCGGGCCTCCGCGATCATTGCGGCGATCTCACGCTCACGGGTGGTTTTCAGGTAATTCAGTTCTTTTTCCAGGTCGCTCAAGCGCAAACTAGTGATCTTATATTCCTTTGCCATAACAAAAAGATCCTTTCTGAAGCAAATTTTCGATAACTTTTTATATTATAGAGGAAATTCCCTCTGCCGTCAAGTTTTTTTCCAACTTTTGCAAGGAAAACAGCGGCAGTGGATATTCCACCGCCGCCGCAGAAATTACTTCCGTGTTTTCTTCTTCAGCACCAGCATGATTGCCAGTCCCGCACCGGATAGGGCCAGCAAAACAAATACAGGCCACAGCACAGTGGTTTCACCGGTAGCTGGATTACTGCCCGCAGCGGTCCTCCCCCACGGAAGCATCCCCGCCAGTGTGCAAAGGGTCAGCACCCCTAGAATCCAATTGCGTACCTTCATATTCCATCTCTCCTCCCCGGTTTATAGCCCGGCCACAGTTTTAATAACCACATTTTAACACAACGCCTCCCGGTACGCAAGAAAAAAAGCAACTGCTTTCCTCTTGCCTTCTCAAAGGACAGTCTGCAACATATGGAATTATCGTTTTAAATAGCCCTACATATGCAGCACTATCTGTTACTTTTCTTTCTCCATGGCCTTGATTGCAGCCTGGATTTGGGGATCCTCCTCCCAGTCCAATGCACCGGTATATATCAGGGCCTCAGTCTGCTCATCCACTTCCACCAGGATTTCCGGCATCAGACCGCCAGCCTCTGCCAAGCTTACCCCATGTGGCGTAAAGTACTTGCCTATGGACAGCCCCACCGCGGACCCGTCTCGGAGCCGATAAGTGGTTTGAAAATATCCCTTGCCGCAGGTCGGATCGCCTGCCACAATCGCCCAGTCATACTCTTCCAATGCTGCCGCGAAAAATTCTGCCGCTGAATAGCTCTGGCTGTTTACCAGCACCGCCATAGGTATCTCTACACAACTGGCATCGGAATATTTCACATTTTCCTTTCCCGTATAGTCTACACTGCGGAAGATCTCTCCCTCGGGCAGCAAATAGTCCAGCAGCGCAGTCATCTCCGAAACATATCCGCCGGGGTTGTTGCGCACATCGAAAACCAAGATCTGTGCACCCTGCTCCAGCAATTGCCCTACTGCCTCCTTGGCTTCATCGGCACAGTGCTCATTAAAGTTCCTAATGCTCACCAGTCCTATATTCCCCTGCAGCATCTGCCCTGTGGCTACCGCTACCCGGACAGTCTTTCGGGGCAGCGTGAAGTTTAAAAGCTGACTGCCTCGGAGCACAGTGACCGCAACCACCGTCCCCTCTTCCCCCCGAATCAGATCACTGATTCCGCCAATGCCCAAGGGATAGACCTGCTGACCTTCCACTTCCACAAGAATATCTCCCGGCAAAATCCCAGCCTCCTGGGCAGAGCCTCCCTGCTCTACCTTCAGAATGTCAAAGCCCTGTGCATCCTTCCGAACGCTGATGGTCACACCAATCCCCACATAAGCGTTTTTCTTCTGTTCCTGATAGGCTGTGTAGTCAGCTGCCGGGATGTAGTAGCTCCACCGATCACCCAGGGCATTTACCATTGCCTGTGCTGCTGCATCCCCCAGTGCAGTAGAATCCACCTCTCCAATAAACCGTTTTTCCAGCAGATATTGAAGCTGTCCCAGCTTCCCCGCTTCGCTTCCGCACAGAAAAAGCGTCACAGTGGCCGTGGCCGCAGCCACAACAATATACGATAGTGCCCGCGAAAGAAGCTTCTGCCAGCCAGAAGAATTTTGCATTTCGATCACCTCATAAAATCTGAACTCCCACAGCCCCGCAGGGCCGTGGGAGCTGGTAGATTGCTTTCATTATATCCGGAACCCCGCGCAGACAAACCCGTAGGATTAATAAAAATTGATATAGTCCGCAGGGTTCACATAGGTGCCGTTATAGCTGATACCAAAGTGCAGATGGGGGCCGCTGGAATCACCGGTGGAACCCACATAACCGATCACCTGTCCCTGATTCACAAAGTCCCCCGCCTCAACAATGTAGTGGGTCATATGCAGGTAAGTAGAAGAAAAACCGTCACCATGGTTGATAGTCACATAGTAGCCGCCGCTCCAGCCATAGGTGGCAGTGGTCACTACGCCGCCGCGGCTGGCGTAAATTGGCGTTCCTGAGTATGCGGCCAAGTCAACACCGTAGTGCATTTTCCAGATACCTTGCGTCGGATGCCACCGATAGCCAAAGGGGCTGGACAGCCATTCATAGTTACAGGGAACCATAAACTCCGAACTGGATTCCGGCAGGATAGGCCCAATGTAAGATGGCTTAGTGGTCTCCGGCACGGAGGTGGCCAGCCACTCCTGATACTTGGCGCTATCATAGTCCTTTTCCTTCTGCGCGATCTGCTCCAGCAGTTCTGCCTGGTCATCCTCACCCTTTTCCAGCAGCGCATCAAACTCCTGACCTCTGGCAACCAGATCCGCCAAAAGCGCATCCGCCTTAGTCCGCTTTTCCTGAAGAGAAGCCTGTGTCTCGTCCAGTTCCGTCCGGGTAGCCTCCAACGCCGCCTTCTCTGTTTCCAGCGTTTCCTTGGCAGAGGCGACCTCTTGGGCAGCCCGGCTCATTTCCTGCAAGCGTTTGTTGTCGGAGGCCGCGATTTCCTGAACCATCTTCAGCCGATCCAGCAAATCGGAAAAGCTGTTGGCCTGGAACAGCACCGACCAGTAAGAAAGGGAGCCGTTTTCCTCCATTGCACGAATACGCTCTTTATTCTTCTCATTCAGCTCAGCCAGCTTGGCCTCTGCTGCTGTCAGCTCGTCCTGCTTGTCCGCAATCAATACGCTGTAAGCAGATATCTGTTCATTGATATTACCGACCTGCTCATGCAGCAAAAAAATCTCCTGATCAATCAAATTCTTCTGGGCTACCACTGCTTCCATCTGATCCATATTATCAGAGAGCTGCTCCTGCAGTTTTTTGATCTGGTCCTGAATCTTTTCTTTTTCCTCTTTCAGCGCATCCAGCTGTTCCTTGATCACACTGGAGCTTTCCGCATTTGCATAACTGGGTAAAACACCAGCAATCAAGCCAAACAGCATCAGAAATGCCATTATGCCCGCCAGGAGTGATACCCATAATCTTCTGTTTTTCATAAACACCTCTATTATACGTCCATAAACTTCCGGATAGAAGTCCAGCTGCCCACAACACCTACAAACAGGCCGGCCGCTGTAAAGGTCGTTACCATAGGCCACATCATTTCCGCAAACGGCACAAAATTGAACAATTTCAGTGTGTCCACTGCATGAATTCGGCTCACCAAAGCATCATACATCAGCCACTCCAGCAGGAAAGCCATTGCCGCACCAAGCATACCCAAAATAAAGCCCTCTACCACAAAGGGCAGTCGAATAAAGCCATTGGTGGCACCCACCATTTTCATAACTGCGATCTCGTCCCGTCGGTCATACATAGCCAGCTTGACCGTGTTCGAGATGATCAGCAGACTCACTATCAGCAGCACCGCAATCACTACAACAGAAGCGATCTGCAGCACATCCTGCAAAGTGGAAAAGCCTTCCGCCAGCTCATACGCGGCAGAAATATCCGCCACACCGGAAATGCCCCGGAGTGCCTGGGTTGTCTCTTCCATCAGATGATTATCCACCAAAACCACCACAAAACGATGCCGCAGGTAACTGGCATCCACACCGTGAAAAGCATTGATGTCGTCATAGTCTGCCACAAAGTTTTCCAAGGCCTCTTCCCGGGAAACAAATGTGGCCTTCTGAACATTTTCGATCCGGTTGATCTGGGTACCGACACTTCTGGCTTCCGCATCAGATAGCGTCTCGTCCACGTACACCATGATCTCATTGGTCTTATTCAGTTCCTCCACCATGATGCTCAGATTATACATCAGGCTGGAAAATGTGCCCACAATCAACAAACAGGCCACTGTCACACACACAGCAGCAAAGGACATGAAGCCGTGGAGAAAAATCCCCCGGATGCCCTCCTTCATCAAATAACCAAGATTATTTATTTTCATAGTCTGTAATACCCATCCATTCCGTCATGGACCACAACGCCCTCATTAATGGCAATGACACGCTTTGAGAACCGCTCCACCAGATCCCTTTCATGGGTAACGATCAGCATGGTGGTACCCAAATTGTTAATTTCCTGCAACAGGCTCATAATCTCTAATGAGCGGGCAGGATCCAGATTGCCGGTAGGCTCATCGGCAATGATGGTGGATGGGTTGTTCACCAGCGCTCTGGCGATGGCCAGACGCTGCTGCTCACCGCCGGAAAGCTCCGTAGGATGGCGACGGCTCTTCGTCTCCAAACCCACCAGCTCCAAAATATACGGCACCCGCTCACGAATCTCCCTGGTTCTTGCTCCGATGGCACGCATAGCAAAGGCCACATTATCATAGACTGTCTTTGTCTCAATCAGGCGAAAATCCTGAAATACCACGCCTACCGTACGCCGCAGGTAAGGCACTTCCCGCTTACGGATCCGCTCCAGTGAATAGCCGTTCACATGGACCATACCAGAGGTGGGCCGCAGCTCTCCGGTGATCAATTTAATAATGGTAGACTTTCCAGAACCGGAAGGACCCACTAAAAATGCAAACTCACCGTCTTCGATCTGCATGCTAACACCCCGAAGCGCATGGGTACCTACTGAGTAGGATTTGGTAACCTCAGTAAACTCGATCATATATCCCTATACTCCCAACATAGTGTAACCAAATTGTAACACAATGCGAAAGTTATGTCAATCTGCATACGCCCGAAAAATCTTGGAAATCGTCAATTATAGCAACTTGCCCAATTTCCCTGTCAGTCTTCTATTCAATCCGCACAATTTCTTTCCGGGATCCTGTCTGCACAAAAATTGAGCCGCACGGTCTGTGCGGCTCAATTAGGCTAATTTATGTCAGCGCATTTCCCGGGAAGAAAGGTACTTACGGACCATCAGCGCCACCTTGAACACAATAGCGTGATCAAACTGCCGCAAATCCAGACCGGTCAGTTTCTTAATCTTCTCCAGCCGATACACCAGGGTGTTTCTGTGGACAAACAGTCTCCGGGAGGTCTCAGACACGTTCAGGTTGTTCTCAAAGAACTTATTAATGGTGAACAGCGTCTCCTGATCCAGCGAGTCAATGGAGTTCTTTTTGAACACCTCACTCAAGAATATCTCACACAAAGTAGTGGGAAGCTGGTAAATCAGCCGTCCAATACCCAAATTCTCATAGTTGATAATTGTCTTCTCGGTATCGAACACCTTGCCCACATCGATAGCGGTCTGTGCTTCCTTATAGGCATCCGCCAGATCCCGAAGATGCTCTGCCACGGTGCCAATACCAATTACAGACTTTATAAACAGTTCGTTGCGTAGCATGTTCTCCACAGACTGGGCGATCTTTTCCAGGTCCTTGCCGGTGGTGCTGGGGCTAATCTGCTTAATGACAGCAATATCTGTCTCGTTGATACTCAATACAAAGTCCTGCAGCTTGTCCGGGAACATGGTCGCCAGCACATCCACAATCGACATATCGCTGTGACCCAACTGACGCACCAGAAATACCGCTCTAGGCGCATCGGTGGCAAAGTGCAGCTCCTTGGCACGAATATAAATATCGCCGGGCAGGATATTGTCCATAATGATATTCTTTACAAAGGTGCCCCGGTCATGCTTCTCCTCATAGAACACCTTAGCATCATTCAGGCAGATGTACGCCATGCTGCAGTATACCTTAGCCTGCTCATCATCACCGGAGCAGAAAACAGCATACTCCAACAAATTCGCACTATTTACAATAGGGCGGAAGGTCTTCTGCCCAAAGGTCACCATCTGCTCAGCGCTGCCGGCTATCTTCAGCACTGCATCAGGCCAGCGCTCGCCCAGCAGAGAGGCATCTGTGCTGGAAACTACATATCCTTCCGTATCGATCACACCGAAAGTCCGGTCGGTAATATCCTTTAATTGTACGATCACACTCTGAAAAACACTGTTGGACATTTTTCAGACCTCCTTAGGAATTTGCACAAATGCGCATTTCACAAAATTACATTAGCATTATACACAGCTTTTGCACACATTGCAAGTGCCTTTTGACATTTTATTGCAAAAAGGCCCATGGTTTTTGGAGATATTGCCCATTCCGCGCATTTGGGATTATGTGAACCGTTTCATTTCTTTAGATAACTTGCCAATAAATCTGCACCAAAAAAGCGAAAGTGTCCCACTATTTTCAGTTTTATTTCAAATACAAAGCAGCCCACCTGCCAGATGGGCTGCCAATTGTTATAAATGCCGCTTCAGCCAGCTCATTCCGCGACGGCATAAACGACGCAGTCTTCGGCTGTGATACCACAGCCGGCAGTAGAGCCAATAGCCTGGTTCTCTAACACTGTGATACTTTTCGCCTCGGTAAAAGCCAGTAACCAGTCCGATCATCTGCCGATGGTCCAGACCGGGCTCGGGTGTAAATTGATTATCCCCCATGCAGGTGTAAGTATCCCCCACGCCAATGACACGGTGCAGCACATACTGACCATTTTCCCGCTGATACAGCGGCAAATCATACCTTTGAAGCCTCTCCGGCAAAGCAGACAGCACCACGCTGTCTGTCCCCTGTCGCAGCATGGGTAGCATACTGATCCCCCTGGGTGAAAACCGAACGGACTGCCCCGCCTCCAAACGTTCCTGAATCAATGGCACCAGCTGCTCCATCCGTAGGTCTTTCTCAATCAAGGAACCCATATCCCTCCAGCTTAGCCGTAAAGTCACCGACACACTTGACTGCTGTATCCCGATCTACCTCATACTCTGCCAACAGTGCTTCAACCAAAGCTTCCTGCGTGGTGTCTGTGCACATTTTCTCCCAAAGAAATGCACCGGTCTCATTCAGGGTGATCATCTTATTCAGGTCTACTTCATCCCCGGAAGGAATGGCCACATACTCCCCGGCTACCTGCCGTAACACAAATCCGTCTTTCAGCTTCATTTTTCCGTTCCTTTCTTGCACATAGCACTGTAAGAGACATCTGCCGCCTCCGGGTCCATATTGCAGTGCAGCCTCCACACAGGTACCTGGGTAATCAGCTTGTCCAGCAGCTCTAGGAGCTTTTCCCGATATCCCTTAGCCTTAGGCCGGTTCACCTGCTTCAAAATCGCATGGATCGCGGCAATTCCCCCAAAGGCTTCTATGCTGTTCCGCTCTCCACGCTCCACTACTGCAATTCCTGCCACCGGGACGCGGGTGTCCACGCTGATATCGTGTTTCCCGCTCCATGGGGTACCGTAGGCATACCAGCCGTCATTCTCCAGCCGCAGAGCCGGCTTGTCGTCGTTCAAAATAAATGCCCGGGACCCAAATTTTTTCAGCCATAGCTGGGTATGGGTGGATTTCCCAGTACCACTGTCCGCAGTGAACAGATAAGCCTTTCCTTCCACCACCACTGCAGAGGAATGGAGCATAAGCCCACCGAAATCCAACAGCTGTCTGTAAAAGCTGGCACCGGTAGCCATATATTCACCCAGATCATCGGGCCATTGCGGATACTGCTGCTTCATCTGCGGCCAATTCGACGTAATGGTGATCTGGGGATCCTGGCACGGTTCACACAAATAGGGGACAGCCTGTTCAACGGTCCTGCCAAAGCTATCCATTTTTACAGTCAGCCCGGCGATCTTATAATACTGTTCCATAGTTCCTCCGCTCTAGGCACCGATCATTTCTTGCCGTTCAGAATCTCTCCCAAGTCAATCGAGCCGTCGCCGCCAATCACAATGTCATTTTTACTGTCCTCATACGCCTTCTTTGCGGCCTTATGCCACTTGAAGTAATCTCCCGCGTTGTCGAAGCTGTTGTAAAATGCCTCTTGCTCCTTGCCAGACATGGCGTTGTACTCCTCATAGGTCACAGACCACTTGTCCTTCACAGGCGCATCGGTCCCCTCCGTCACGCCCGGCTGAGAGGGCTGTGTCTCATCTCCCTGTGTGGGATCCTGCGTAGGGGTGCTTTCTCCTGTGCTGCCCTGGCTCTCGTTATTTCCAGTGGTGTCGCTGGGATCTGTGGGATCCGAGGGCTTGCTATTTTCCTGGCCGTCTCCGGTGCTCTGGGTGGTATCGTCTGCACCTTCTGTGGTTTCGTCAGGCTTGGAGCCCTCCTCCTTCGTATCGCCGCCGGTGCTGTCTGCCGTATCCCCGGTGCTCTGGGTCTGTCCTTCCGTGGGATTATTTCCGGAACCCCTGCGGGACGCATCCAGACTGACCGCCAACACAACCAGGCCCACCAACGCCACCACGCATACTGCTACCAGGATTATGTACAGTTTCTTCTTTTGGATCATAACAGGCGCTTTCCTTTCATAAAAAAGATAAAATGCAATACTATGGAAACATTTTACCGCAAAAGATAGCAAAATGCAATACCCAGTATTGCTCTTTTTCGGTCTCACTCCCACGCCCCAACTGTTAATTGATCTTTCTGCAAAACCCTATTATCCGCCTAGTGGCCCGAGCAATACTGCGCGTTGCAAGAAGTCGGATCGCTACAGCCCTTTCGCCTTTAAAACCATACCGTATGTTCACTACGCCAATTTTCTCCAGTCATCAATCGTTGTGTCCTGTTTTCTGTTATAATGTTTCGCAGCCGCAATTTGCAAAATCCCATACATTTCTGTGCCCATAAAGGAGAGATGTCTATCAAAATATGGCGATGATATTTGCAATCCAATTGTGCCAACTTCTTGCAATCCAATTGTGCCAACTTCTGCACTTGCATTACGCATATTGACATGGTATAATTTTAATTATTACTTTAATAAAAGGGGTCCGTATCGTGGATTGGAATCAGCTTTTCCCTATCCTGAACCAAAAATTCAACTCTGCGCGCTGTATGGAACGTCTCTATTCTATTTATGAAAGTGACCACTGGATTTCCTTTGACCGTCGTCCGGAAACTGCCGACTATTGCGCCCGGACCATGGCGGAAGCCGGTCTGGAACAGATTGAGCAGCTCCCCCTGCAAGCTGACGGCAAAACACTCTACGGTGACTGGAAGCTGCCGAAAGCCTGGAAGGTGGACCACGCCACCTTGCACTATGCGGATGGAACGCTGATCTGTGATTACCACCAAAAGCCCTGCTGCCTGACTATGTACAGTCCCTCTACACCGGGGCCTGTGGAAGCAGAGGTTGTAGATATCGCGGGCCTTTCTGAAGCACCTGCGGACAGCTCTCTTCGCGGAAAAGTTCTGTTTACCAATAAGCCAGCTGCAGCAGTTCTGAGCTTAGCCCGGCAGGCCGGTGCTGCAGGCATTCTGACGGACAGCGTCCGCCTGTTCCCCGGTATTCGGAATTCCCGGGAAGATCTCTACGACGAATGTCCGTGGGAAGCGCTGGATCAAAAGGACCTGAGCAACACGGTGTTTTCCTTCAAGCTGACACCCCGTCAAGGTGACCGCCTGCGCGCTCAGCTCTGCCAGGGGCCTGTACGCATAGTGGCCGATGTAAAAACAGAATTTTATGATGGCACCTGCCCTACCGTATCCGGCGCCCTGATCGGCACCGATCCGGACGCACCGGAGGTCCTTACCTACGGTCATCTGTACGAACCTGGCGCTAATGATAATGCCTCCGGTGCCGCCGCCCTTCTGGAGCTGGCGCAGTGCATACAAGAGGCCATTGCCGAAGGGCTTCTGCCCCAGCCCAAGCGCACCATTCGCTTTGTCATGGGCTATGAATGTCGGGGCTCCATGGGTTATCTGTGTGCCCATCCGGAACAGAGCCGGCTCTGCGGCGGCATCTTTGATATGATCGGCACAGAAGCCATTGACCACGCAACGCTTTCTGTACAGTATAATCCCATGGCCAATTGGTCCTTTGCAGATGCTGCCATCCGTGCCTCTGTCCGCCTGTACGAGGAATTCCGTGGGCAAACGCAAACCTTTAATTACATGCATTTCTACAAGGATCTGCTAACAGATAATATTATTGCCGATCCCGACTTCCATGTGCCTTCTATAGCAATGGTAGCCTTCCCCGCTCTAAGCTACCACTCCTCTATGGATACGCCCCAGCGCATCGAGCCGGAGATCTTAAAGCGAAATGCTCTAATCTTGGGTGTTTACTTGTTTGGTCCGGCCAATGCAGATCAGGACACCTGCGTTTTCCTGCACCGGGAGATCCTGGATCTTGCCCAGCAGGAGCGCAGCACAGCGGCGCATCCGCGCAAGCAGCAGCATATCACCGAAGCCACTCAGCGTGCCTTATACTCCCTGCGCAGGATCGATCCCCAGCTTCCCCACGAAAAGCCCGCAGAAGCTGTTCCGCCCATGCCAGATTACGCAGCGCAGGTAGGCCCCAGGATCCCGGTCCGCCTGGTCCCCGGCTGCCTGACCCTAAACGCCCATCCCGAACTGAAAAACCCCCGGTTCCGGCCCAGCTGGAACGCTCCACTGAATGTCCCCCTGTTCTGGGCAGACGGAGAGCGAAATCTTTGGCAGATCGCATACCAGACTGCCTGCGAGCTGGGAGAATGTACGGATGAACAGATCCGGAATCAGTTTGAAATGCTCACGGACTACTTTGATTTTCTGTCCGAGCTAGGCTATATGACCTGGAAATAACTTCGAGAGGCATTTTAAACGATTTCCTCAACAAAAAACACAATTTTACTGATTCCCCAGCAAGAGGGCGCATTGCAAAATGCAATGCGCCCTTGTTATATTCTAGTCTTGCAACAATCTGATATAATGATTGGCCTCCCGCAGTACATGGTCTGCCAGCAGCGGTAGGATCACACTTCGGATCTTACATTGCTCAATCCCCTGGGTGCCGGCAGCTTTGAAATCCCGAAACGTGACCGTCTTCTCCAATGCCTCGGCTGTCACAGTCTTGTTGTGGGCGTGTTTGCTGGATTCCAAGAGTCTGCAATAATCCCCAGCAAAACTATCCGCTGCACAGTATAACTCCGTCTCACAAGGATCCAGCAGACCCCGGATAAACTGGGCATGCTCCATCATGATCTGGTTCCAGAAGCACTCTGTCTCCTTCACGAGCCGCTCCGGCAGGTCTCCCTCCCGCTCCAGCACTTCTATATATTTCCGATATAGCTTTGCCTCCCGCAGAATATGCTCAATCAGAAGCGGATAATTCATAGTGAACATCTCGCACTGCAGAACGCATTTTAGGATATTCTCCTTAAAACTGATCAGCCCATCCAGCAATTTGAGGGCTCTGCGGTTCAGATTGCGGACCTTTCCTTGCATTTGTGCAATGCTGCCATTGCGCTGCTCTCTGGGCTTCAGCCGCAAGGTCTTTCCGGTGATTTCCTTGTTGATGAGAATACCGGTAAAACGCTCTGTCTGCCTTTCCGCCAGTGCGGTAAACTCTGTGACCAGCTCACCGGATGCAAGGATCTTACTCCCCACCACACCATTGCTCATACTTACAGCATCACATAAAAGGCTTTCGAATTCCTTTAGATAATACTCCGCCTTTTCAGAACAGGACGGATCAGCAGGCGTAAATCCCGCGCGCAAAAACAGAGCGTGCTCCTTCATAATACGCCCAAAGAATAGATGCAGTTCAAGGGATTTTACAACATAACGGTTCGTATTCATACTACCTCCACTTTCCAGTCAAAATTGCGTAATTCATACTAATCTATGCACCGGGAGGCCGTTGTGTTCAAATAGGGATTATTCCCCTTTTATACAAGAGGCAGCCGCCAAGAATGCGTTCATTACCTTTGAAGACAAATACCCGGACGTTCTGAAAGAGGATAATCCTGCAGAAATCCTCAGCCATCTGCTGGACAAGAACAACTAATAAATTATGGGGCTGTTTCTTTGCCGCCCCTTTTCCTGTCTGTTGGCTACGAAAAAGATATTTTCAGCAGGTTTGCGTATGAATTTCGAACTCTCGCAAAAATAATGATATATCGCCTTGTGGCAATATGATATACGGCGATGCCGCATGATATAATATCCGTTCCTTCATATGCCGAAGGCATATATCATCGCTCGCAGAGCGATATCATACCGAAGATATATCACCCGTTCCGTAAGGAACAGATATCATTAAGAAAACGACAAGTTTCTGTCGAAACTTGTCGTTTTTCTGGCAGGGGCACTAGGACTTGTTTGCATTTTTGCCCATGGCAAAAATCAAGGTTCCGCTGCGTCCAGCCGCAGCGGGCAACAGTCCACCGGACTGTTGCATTTAGGTTATTCAAGTCCTAGCTTCCAAAGCAGAAAAATCCGACACCACAAGGAATCGGAGTTTTCTGGCAGGGGCACAAGGACTTGTT
>JAZNIG010000044.1:0-2965 GCA_045577355.1 Faecousia sp.
TAAGCACTGTTCCTGCGGAATGGCAGTGAACATACAGTCAAACCGGAACCAAAGCGCCAAAAAATAAGCTGCGCTCACCGCTATCGCGTCGTATGCACCTAATAGAATGGCCATTTTATGCCAATGCTCAATGCGTTGACCGAATTTAACACTCTTTTTCATAACAAACCTCTCCAAAACCGAAGTCACCAGCTTCAGCTAATTTAAATCTCCGTCTGTTGCCTGCTGAAAAATCGATTGGCTTAATTGGGCTATGGCGCACACCGCGCGTTCCATTCCCTTCTTTTCCAAATACGCCACGGCCTGACCTATATTGGGCTGACGTGTGGTCATATTATGGCAGTCTGAGCCCAGAAGCTGGACCATACCGCTTTCCAGCATTTTTCTTCCCTGCCGGCGGCTTCGGAACTGCAGCAAATGCTCTGCGTTCATTTGCACCAGCACATCCTGCTCCAGTACCCCCATCAGCGTTTCCTGGGATTGCATGGGCAAATACCGCTCAATATGGGCAATGATCGGCGTAATTCCCTTGGTACTGCAAATATTGCGCACCGAACGCGCCACTTCATCGCTCCATCTTTCAAAGGGCATCTCCAGAAGTAGATACCGGGAGCTCCCCAGGCAAAGCTTCTCAAGGTTCTCTTCATATCCCAGGCCGGGTCGATAAGCCACCTCCGCGCCCAGACAGATCTGTGGCAGCGGCTGGTTTTCTTGTTCCATTTTTCGAGCCAGGGCCTGCATTGCCGACTCCCGCCGCTCCAGAAACGTTTCGATTGGCTCTATGGGATAGTAATGAGGTGTAGCGAACATCTGGCGGATTCCCTGCGTATAGCTGGTTTGCAGAACCTGAATCGCTTCTTCTACTGTCTTGCACCCATCATCCATCCCCGGCAAGAAGTGGCTGTGCAGATCACAAATTGCGTATTTCATAGCCATTGCTGTATGGAAAATCTCCTTCCCGCCATGCAGGCCGCATAGCGCTGCGTAAAAACTCATAAATTATCACTTTACATTGTATCGTATTTTATCTTAATTTGCAACAGAAATTCCCCGAAAAATGGGCTCCATATTCTGTATTTTAAGACATTGTTCTATTTTTCTTGCTTTTTGCCCTATTCTGTCAAAATAACGCCAAATTATTACATTTCCGCCGCCCACGACTTACAGCTTTTAAACGTCGCAGTCCTAATTTTTCTGATTCATATAATAACTTACCGCATTTGCGGTATTTGTCAATACAACAAAGCGCAGTATGGTATCCTACCCTTGAGGTGGTTGGTATGTATCGGCGTATCCGAAATCTCCAGGAAGACCGGGATTTAAAGCAGCGGCAGGTAGCACAGTACTTGAACTGCTCTCAGTAATTCTACAACAACTATGAGCGGGGTCAACGGGATGTCCCGACAGAAATCTTAATCCGACTTTCCGATTTGTATGGTGTATCCGTCGACTATCTCCTGGGCCTGACGACAAACCCAAAACGCAATAAATAACGGGGCTGTCTCATCCATTTAGAGACAGCCCCTTTTATTGATTATTATCCCGGATTACACCAGCTCGATGACTGCCATCTCGGCAGCGTCACCGCGGCGGGCACCGGTACGGGTCACTCTGGTATAGCCACCGTTACGGTCAGCATACTTGGGAGCGATCTCCTTGAACAGCTTCTGCACCACATCTTCCTTGGTGATATAGGCCATTGCCCGTCGGTAAGCGGCCAGATTGCCCTTCTTACCCAGGGTGATCATCTTCTCAGCCACGGGCTGTACTTCCTTGGCGCGATAGAAGGTGGTCTCGATCTTGCCGTTCTCCAGCAGATCGGTTACCTGCTGACGCAGCATAGCTTTTCTCTGTGCGCTGGTCTTACCCAGTTTACGAGTACCAAACATAATCTTTTCCTCCTTCTAAATTAGTTGTTTGCAGAATCCTCGCTGGCAAGGGACAAGCCCATCATTTCCAGCTTCTTCTGCACTTCGTCCAAAGACTTCTTGCCCATTTTCCGGACCTTCATCATTTCTTCACCGGTCTTGCTGATCAGATCCGCAACGGTGTTGATGTTGGCACGCTTCAGGCAGTTGAAGCTACGGACAGACAGATCCAGTTCAACAATGGTCATAGACAGCTTGGTGTCGGGAGTGTTGCAAAATGATGTAACACTCTTTTTAAGCCCTATTGTTTTTTTCCCTCAAATATGCGCTGGGACTTTTCCCCATGCGCTGTACAAAAGCGCGGTTGAATGTCCTTATTGAAGAAAAACCAGCGGCAAAAGCCACTTCCGTGATGCTGCGCTTCTCTGACAGCAGCGTACAGGCTCGGTCCACACGCAAGCCGTTTATAAAATCCGGAAAGCTGATTTTCAGCCGTTCCTTGAAAATGTGGGAAATATAAAACTTATTCAGATGTAGGTTCTGGGCAATTACATCCAATGTCAGCGGCTCTGTATAATTATCTACACAGTATAGCAGCACATCTTTCACGCTGTCGTAACGGACAGGAGTATCCATACAGCGTAATTCCGGAACGATTTCTGCCAGCAGCATTAAAAGTTCGCCTCTGGCAGATAGCAGGGAAAGCAGTTCCTGGGATTGGATCTTTTCCACGATCCGCTCTACACGCGATCCAATATCCGCTGGTAATCGTTCTTTCTTGATAACCGGATCTACCGGGATTTTCTTCTCGAACAGCATTTGCAGGTCCGGAACTAATTCCGGTGCAAAAATTACCAAATTCCCATTCAGTCTACTGCGGTCATAATAGCAATGGACCTGATTGGGGAATGAAAGAAACAAGTCACCTGCTTCTATTACGGATGTCTGACCATCCACAGAAGCTGCGCTGGAGCCCTCCTTTAAATGTATCATTTCCAAATGAGGGTGAAAATGCGGAGACCATGCCAAGTGGTCAATGGCATTTCCGCGAAAAAACTTCTTCTGTTCAAGTCGGATCGTAGCCATGTCGTTCTGTG
>JAZNIG010000045.1:0-10652 GCA_045577355.1 Faecousia sp.
GTAATACTGGCGATTTCCGTGTCACATTTGGGAAAACAAACACTCGTCAAGCAATACGCATAGTAGTATTATGCAAGATTAAAAATTGAAAAAGGCGGCGTATGGGGGGTAAAAATCTCGGCAAACCGCGGGTATAAAAGAAGCAGCCTCACCGCGGATCGGTGAGGCTGCGAGACGCTATATTATTTTGTTTTTCTCAGGATACGAAGATTTGTTTCCCGATAAGGCGGAATGTCTTATTTCACAGGGTTGGCAGAGCGCAAGGTCACATCGTGATAACCGCCCTCTACAATAGAGACGGAGGATACCAGTGTCAGCTTGGCGTCCCGCTGCAGGTCGGGGATGGTAATCACACCACAGTTGCACATAGTGGACTTGACCTTGTAAAGGCTGGCCTCCACGTTATCGTGCAGGGTGCCCGCATAGGTCACATAGGAGTCAACGCCCTCCTCGAAGCTCAGCTTTGTGGAGCCGCCCAGGTCATATCGCTGCCAGTTCCGGGCACGGTTTGAGCCTTCGCCCCAATACTCCTTCATATAAGAGCCATTAACCAGAACCTTGGGTGTGGGGGACTCATCAAATCGGGCAAAGTAGCGGCCCAGCATCATAAAGTCCGCTCCCATAGCCAGCGCCAGTGTCATATGATAATCGTGGACAATACCGCCGTCGGAGCAGATAGGCACATAAATGCCGGTTTCCTTAAAGTATTCATCACGGGCCGCAGCTACCTCGATCAACGCGGTAGCCTGTCCGCGCCCAATACCCTTGGTTTCACGGGTAATACAGATAGAACCGCCGCCAATGCCCACCTTTATAAAGTCCGCACCGGCCTTAGCCAGGAACAGAAAACCATCCCGGTCCACCACGTTGCCCGCACCGATCTTCACAGAATCGCCGTAATTTTCCCGTACCCAGGCGATTGTCTTTGCCTGCCAGCAGGTGTAGCCCTCGGAGGAGTCAATGCACAGAACATCCGCGCCCGCCTCCAGCAGAGCGGGAATCCGGGTAGCGTAATCCCGGGTGTTGATACCTGCGCCTACCAAGTAGCGCTTCTTGGTATCCAACAGCTCCTGAGGATTGGCCTTGTGGGAGGCATAGTCCTTGCGAAATACAAAATACAGCAAGTGGTCCTTATCATCTACGATCGGCAGGCTGTTCAGCTTGTTCTCCCAGATAATATCGTTGGCAGCCTTCAGTGTGGTCTCCGCAGGAGCGGTAACCAGCTTTTCCCGGGGTGTCATAAAGGTTGCTACCTTCTCGTTCACATCCATACGGGATACCCGGTAGTCCCGGCTGGTAACAATACCCAGCAGCTTGCCGTTGGCGGTGCCATCCTCAGTAATTGCAACGGTAGAGAAGCCGTTCTGCTCCTTTAACCGCAGTACATCGGCCAGTGTATTCTCCGGGGTCAGATTGGAGGCCGAAACCACAAAGCCAGCCTTATGGTTCTTAACCCTGGCAACCATAGCTGCCTGAGATTCAATGGTCTGTGAGCCAAAAATAAAGCTCAATCCGCCCTCTTTAGCAAGTGCAATGGCCAGGGTGTCGTTGGAAACAGACTGCATAATAGCCGAAGTCATGGGAATATTTAAAGAAATGGCCGGTTCCTCAACGCCCTTGCGGTACTTAGTCAGCGGCGTACGCAGACTTACCTTGTCGGGGATGCAGTCTTCCGAGGTGTAGCCCGGGATCAGCAGGTACTCGCTGAAGGTATGGCTGGGTTTCGGATAATAATAAGCCATTATAATTACCTCCTGTATCTGTAAAATATAATTATTTCTAAGTAGTATAACACAGGTTTTGGGTGCGGTCAAGAGAATTTAGCCCGAAACACAGGCGCAGGGGGGAATAAATTGCTTCTTACTAAAGTAAACGCCTGCGTAGATACGTAACAGAACGTCGGTTTACATAAACGTAAAATTATGAAAATATTCTGGGTAGACATCCAGCAGGTTATCCACATTCTCCACAGTCTTTTCCACAGGCAAAACTCGGAAAACCCCCTGCAAACCAATGGTTTGCAGGGATATCAGAGGAAATTAGGGGGATTTTACACAGTTTTGTAAAAATAGTTTTCGGTTGACAGAACAACAAAAAATCCTCTATTCCGTCCCGGTTAAAAGTGTATTTGCGCCGCGAACACACGTTCCTGCTTGCCGGGCTCGTCCGCTTTCTGACGGTGTGCCTCTACCTGCAGACACGGGCCATCGGACAGCTCCCAGCTCAGATTCAGCTGCTGCCCTTCTCTGGCTTCAGACAGGTAACAGACCGTAAATTCTCGCACCGGATGGGTCTTGTGAAAAAGGCTGGGCAGCAAATCATCCACCCAATCTAAGTAGCGGGTGTTGTTCATGTGGCCATTCCGATCCAATTCAGTATAACCCACAGTTCTTGCAACCTGGTTTTTCAGCTTGGCAGGCGAGATGGAGCTTGGGTCAGCCAGTTCCATGCCCCGCAGGGTTCCTGCTACCTCCACGCCGCTTTTTCCAGGCAGCACCATGGCCCGGGTCTCAGTATTCATGAGTATCCAAATGGCAGCGGTACGGAATAACACATTGCCCTGCGCATCATAGGCAACAGTTGCCCGGGGATAGGCCACACGGGTAGTTGGCATGGGCCAGGTCTCCAGGGTGATTTCCTCTCCGGCCTCGGGCAGCCGTTCCACTTGGATGTGATGCCGGATAATGGCCCAAAAAAGTTTCTTTTCAGCCAGTGCTTCCCAGTCAGTCCCCAAAAGCGCTGCATGCCGCCCGGATACCTCCTGGGCAAAGTACAGCAAAACAGAAGGCTTCACCCGACCAAAGCAGTCCAAGTGAATATCCTTGATCTCAAATTTTTGACGGTAAATCGGTTCCATAAAAATGCCTCATTTATATGATTGTAGATTCACACACAGGGACAAAGTCTGACCGTTGCGGAAAACTGTTAGCTGGACAGTGGCTTGCTCCTGGCGGGCAGTCAGAAGCTGATTCAGCAAAGCCGTATCGGTGATGGATTCCCCATCCATACTCAGCAGAATATCACCAGGCGCAATGCCCTTCGCGGCAGCGTCACTGTTTCCATCCACCTGTGTAATATAAATTCCCCGGGGAAGGTCCTGATAAAGGCTCCAGATTTCCGGTATGTTTTTTGCGGAGAAGCCCAAGGAATAGGAAACATCCTGCCCGGTCGTCTCTGCTGACTGGGAAAAGGCCACCGGACTTTCCTCCCGGGCAGATAACGCATTGAGCTGCCGAAACAAGCGGATATTCATCAGTCCCAAGGCAGTGGAAATCCCGCATAGAAAGATCACCAGCACCAACAAAACGGCAATCACGCCGCCATAGCTTTTGGGCGGGCGGGTGGATCCGGTCTGATAGGTGTCCTGTTTGCATGGGGACCACAGATCAAATTCTTCAGTTGTCCGCTTTTTATGGTTCATAAAAGGACCTCACATATGGAATTCAGTTCACCAATGGCAAAGTAAAGGTAAATACCGTCTTGCCATCCTTGCTGGTAACAGAGATATTTTCCCCATGGCTGCAAATAATGGTTTTTACAATATACAATCCTAAGCCCCAGCCGTCCCGGTTCTGCGAGCGGCTTTTATCCAGCTTATGGAACCGATCAAACAGCAGCGGCAGCTCCTCCGGCGGAATGGTTTCTCCGGCGTTGCTGACGGAAACGTATATTTTGCTGGTGCCCTCCTGGATTGTCAGGCCCAGCTCGCCTCCGGCGGGGCAGAATTTCACCGCGTTGTCCAGCAGATTGTAGATCACCTGGGTGATATAATCCAAATTTGCCACGGTATACACCGGATACTCCGGCATATCCACCTTCACATTTAAGCATTTGGCGGTAATCTTCCGTTCAAAGGTAATCAGCACCTGCCCGGCACATTCTTCCATATCAAACCGGATCTTCTTTTCCTCCGGAATACCGCCCTGATCCTGCAGCCGGGAGATATCCAGCATACTGCGAACCAGCCGGCTGAGCCGCTTGGTCTCATCGGATACAAGCTGCATATAATGACGGTGCCGCGCCGGGGGAATCGTACCGTCCAGCATGCCGTCCACAAAGCCGGAGATGGTAGTCATAGGAGTTTTTAATTCATGGGATACGTTGGCAACAAACTCCTGCCGTTGGTATTCGCTCTTTTGCAGGGATGAGGCCATATTATTAAACGCTAAAGCCAGCTCCTGCATTTCCTCCGGAGAATGGGCATCTACCTGAACGCGGGCCTCCAGCTTTCCGTGGCCAAAGTCACTGGCCACTTTCGCCATCTCCCGCAGGGGAGAGCTGTGTTTGCGGGCCAGGATGGTCATAAGAACAATGCTCACCAATACGGTTAGCAGCGCTACAAACAAATAAATATCCGCCAGCCGCTGGATGATGGTCACGATCTGTGTCATGGGTGTGGACATGATCACGATGCCCACATTGCTGCCTGCAGCATCCTGAATAGGCATGGAGACAATATACCTGGCCTCAGTATAGAGCCCTTCAATCAGTCCGGCGTTGGAAACGCAGCCAGTACTGAGCACCTGCTCCAGAAAATCCTGGCTGATGCGCATACCTTGATGCTGACAGCCAAGGGGAGAATCGGAGCACAGCAATAGCCGGCCGGCAGTATCACAGATCACCGCGTCCGCATCGGAAATATTACTGGCCACAGAAAGGGTAATCAGGAAGTTTCGGCTGGAAAGGTTCTCCGTAGTATAGTAAGCAGCGGCCAAATCTGCGATGGTGGCGCCGTCGTTTTTCAGATCCTCCATGGTTTTGTGTGTCAGGTAGTTTTTCACCAACACCTGAAAGGATGCACCTACCAGCAGCAATGCAGCCATCAGAATAATAGCCGCAGGATAAAATGTGCGGCTGAAGGCAGATTTCATGGTTACAGCACCTCGAACTTATAGCCCACGCCCCATACAGTCTTCAAACTCCAGACCTCCGATACACCCTCCAGCTTTTCTCGCAGGCGTTTGACATGTACATCCACAGTGCGGGAATCGCCAAAGTAATCAAAGCCCCAGACCTCGTCCAAAAGCTGGTTGCGGGTATAGACCCGGTTGGGGGAGGAGGCAAGATAATACAGCAGTTCCATTTCCTTAGGGGGCGCATCTACTTTTTTGCCGTCAACAGTTAATTCAAAGGCGTCCATATCGATGATCAGTCTGTCAAATATCAACCGGCGGGTGGCCTGCTCTGTTCCGCTGCCGGAGGACCGGCGCAGCACTGCCTCAATACGTGCCAGCACTTCCTTCATTTCAAAGGGCTTGGTAATATAATCATCGGCTCCGGATTTCAGGCCCGCCACCTTATCATCGGTCTCGCTTTTAGCGGTGAGCATGATCACAGGGGTCTGGCTCTCGGCCCGAATGGCCTTGCAGACATCCCATCCATCCATGACAGGCATCATTACATCCAGCAGTACCATATCCGGCTTAATGGCCCGGAATTTGGTTAGCCCCTGGCCGCCGTCAGCGGCTACCGTGACGGCATAGCCCTCCTTTTCCAGATACATTTGCAAAAGGTCCCGAATATTCTTGTCATCTTCTACGACCAAAACGGATACGGCCATAACAAAGCCCTCCTAAAAAATGTTTCTTTTTATTTATTATAGTGCAAAAACGCGGATTGGCGTTAACAAATTGTAAAGAGTTTCACCCATATTTTTTAACAGGTAATTTTTGCTTGAATTTTCGGCAGATTAGCGGTATGATAAAGAGCAAAGAAAAGAAATTTATATTGATCGGGATGTTTTCTAACCGCGCCGTAGTTGCTATAAATAGAACGACAAATGGAAATTTAAAAAGGAGTATACTGATGGTTACATTGATTGAATTATTAAAGGCTATCCTCTTTGGTATTGTTGAAGGCGTAACAGAATGGCTGCCGGTTTCCTCTACAGGGCACATTATTCTGCTGGATGAATTTATCAAGCTGAATGTATCAGAGGCATTTATGGAGATGTTTGAGGTTGTCATTCAGTTAGGTGCGATTCTTGCGGTGATTGTGCTGTTCTTGCATAAGCTCAACCCCTTTTCTCCCAAAAAATCCGCGCAGCAAAAACAGGATACCTGGCAACTTTGGTTTAAAGTAATTGCAGCCGTGATCCCCTCGGCAGTGATCGGTGTGCTGTTGGATGACTGGATGGATGCCCACCTGTATAATTATGTGGTGGTTGCCATTGCTCTGATCGTTTATGGTGTCGCGTTCCTGTTTGTGGAAAAGCATAATGAAGGCAAGCCACTGAAAGTAAAAAATGTATACCAGATCGATTACCGCACCGCGCTGTTGATCGGATGCTTCCAGTGTTTGAGCCTGATCCCCGGTACATCCCGGTCCGGTTCTACCATCCTGGGCGCGATTCTGCTGGGAGTAGGACGCAGTGCCGGCGCGGAATTTTCCTTCTTCCTGGCTATCCCCACTATGCTGGGCGCCAGCGCCTTGAAGCTGCTGAAGTTTATGTTGTCTGGAACAACCGCCTCCGGTACGGAAATCAGTGTGCTGTTCGTAGGCTGCATCGTGTCCTTTGTGGTCAGCTTTGTCGTGATCCGGGGGCTGATGGAATATGTGCGTAAGCACAGCTTCTCTGTATTTGGTATTTACCGCATCGCCTTAGGCGCGGTGGTCCTGGTATACTTCGCGGTCAAGACACTGATCATGTAGCAAAAGGAGAAAAAAGATGGAGTTTATACTGGAAAATGAATGTCTGCGGGTGACAGTGACCACCCGGGGGGCGCAGGTCAAGAGCGTGGTGCGCAAATGTGACGGTGTGGAGCACATCTGGTGTGGCGATCCGGAGGTTTGGGAACACCATGCGCCTATTCTGTTCCCATGCACCGGCCGGCTGAAGGACAGCAAACTGGAAGCCAAGGGACAGGTGGCAGAAAACTGTCTGGTCCACGGCTTTGACCGGACCATGGAGCATTCTGTCGTTTCCTGCGGTGAAAAATCTGTGGTCATGGAGCTGACGGAAAACGCCCAGACCCTGACCCTGTGGCCTTACCGGTTCCGGCTGGTCTCCACTATCACCCTGGATGGTGATACGGTCCATCACACCCTGACGGTGGAAAACCGTGACGAGGAAGAAATGCCCTTTGGCATCGGCTTCCATCCGGCCTTTGCAATCCCCTTTGACAAAGACCACAAGACATCGGACTATGTGATCGGGTTTGATAACGTGGAAAGCCCCATTTGTCTGGACCTGACATGCGATGGGCTGGTAGGGGATCGGTTCTACTACCTGGGCAAAAATATCCGCCAGGTGCAGGTGAGCCGGGAGCTGTTTGAGCACGGTAGCCACTTTATGACCGGCCTTTCTTCCCGTACCATTGGGCTTTATGAAAAGGACACCGGCAGAGGTGTGGTCTGCTCTATCCGTAATTTCCCCTTTGTGGTAATCTGGAGCAAGAACGGTATGGAGCCCCGCTTTGTTTGCCTGGAGCCCTGGAACAGTACCCCCAGTCCTTTTTACGGCACCAGCAAATGGGAGGAGAAGCCTGCCGCCGCTGTTTTGAACCCCGGCCAAGATTGGAGCACCACAATGAGCACATCCTTTGTGCGATAACTTTATTTTTGAGAGTGAACATCCCGCTGCCACAGCAGCGGGATGTTTGTTTGTTATCTTACGTATTCAATGACGACCCGGCGGTTGGGTTCCGTTCCTACAGAATAGGTGGTAATGCGGTCCATATCCTGCAAGGTAGCATGAATCACATGCCGCTCGTAAGCGTTCATAGGCTCCAGAGTAGTACGGCGGTGAGCCTTGAGCACCTGCTGTGCCTTCTTGCGGGCATAGCGGCGCAGGGATTCCTCACGCTTCTCCCGGTAAGCCTCCGCATCCACATTGATACGGATATGGCCTTCCACACCCCGGTTAACAGCGTAGTTAGCCAGATGCTGAATCGCATCCAGTGTATCGCCCCGGCGGCCAATCAGATAGCCCAGGTCCTGGCCTACCAGCTCTACCATATAAGTGCTGTCGTCTTCCTTAAAGGCGCGGGGCTCAGCCTTGGAGCCCATGTGCTCCAGCAAACCCTTCAGAAAAGTTTCGATCTTCTCTTCTACAGAGCCGGGAACGGCAGGCACGTATACTCTGGGTTCTTTGGCAGCAGGCTTTTCCTCTTCCTTGGCTGCCCTTTGTACAGCAGGCTTCTTCTCAAGAGGCTTTTCCTCCTTTTGGGGTTGCAGCTTGGATTCTTCCTGCTTTGTAGCCTCAGGCTTAGGGGCTTCCGGCTTTTTTTCCACTGCCTTGGGCTTGGAGCGGGAAGCAGACCCCAATGCGGATTTCGGTGCCTCCGGCTTAGGATCAGGAACCTCATAGGTCACCTGTACCTTTGCAGGCGCCGCGCCAAAGCCAAGGAACCCAGCCTTGGCCTGTGCCAGAACCTGAACGGATACGCTATCCCGGTCCAGGCCCAACTGCGTAAGGGCTTCCTCAATGGCCAAATCAATCGTCTTACCCGTGGTAACTATGCTTTTTTCCATTATGCTTCCTCCCTGTTGCCGGATACGTAGCGGTTGGGGTCATAAGCGCGGCCCTTGCAGAAGGGGCGGCTGGGATCTCCGGACAGTACGTCAGGCACAGCTTCTTCCTGGGTTTCCATTCCCTTTTTAATTGCGTATTCCTTGGCGGCTTCCCGCTTGGCAGCTTCTTGCTCCCGCTGCTTGAGTTGCTGGAGCTTCTTCTTGCTGGTATTCTCGGTAATGCCGTCCGGGTTTGCCGCCCGCTTTTCGGCACGCAGGCGCTCTTTTTCAGCCTCGGCTGCCTCTGCCTCCAATGCCTTCTTCAGGCGCTCCGCATCCTCTGCGTCATAGATTTTGCGGTACTTACGGGTGAGAATCACATCGATCACCGTGGAAATCGCTCCCTGCACAATCCAGTACAGACTCAGTGCCACAGGGATCGTAAAGCCGATCCACAGGGACATGAGGGGCATTGTGAACATCATAACCTTACTCTGCCGGTTGGCATCAGAGTTTTTAGCAGCTTCCTTATCCTGAAGACCCCGCTCATCGGTGACGACAGAGTTGTTCATCTTCTGGGAGATCAGCATACTGAGCACCTGGGTACCTGCGGAGATAATAGGCAGCAGCCAAGCGCCGATATTGGCCCAGTTATAAACCTTCCAGGAGAAGATATTAAACACAGGGGTAGCGCCCAGGTCAATGCCCAGGAAAGTAAAGTTGATACCGGCCAGGGTGGTGGCACTCAGGTCCGGCAGTTCGGCCTTAAGCTGCTCTGCAAACTGAGAGATCAGAGGGGCCGCTGTCATCTGATCGTAGAAGGTATTGTTGGAAAATGTGCCTTCCTGCGCGGCATCCTTGATAACGGATACGATCTGGGCAGCTACCTGAGAGGTCTGGTGGAGCATATAGGTAATAGGCTCGCGGACGACCGTATACAGCGGGAACATGATCAGCAGGGGGATAAAACTCCACAGACAGCCACCGCCCATGGAAACGCCCTCTTCCTTGTAAAGGGCGCGGATGGCCTCACTCTGCTTTTGCTGGTCATTTGCGTACTTCTGCTGAATCACCTTCATACGGGGTGTCAGCCGGGACATTTTCATCATGCTGCGCTTGCCCTTGGCGGTGGCAGGCAGCAGGATCAGCTTTACCAGAATACCGAACAGGATCAATGCCAGACCGTAGTTGGTAGTAAGCTGGTAAAGCCAGGACATCAGGTAGCCAAACGGCACCTGAACCAAGTCCGCAAGATTGAATGCGAGAATCATTCGTATTCCTCCAATTTGTTACGGAACGGGGTCATAGTAATCACCCTTGTAAAAGGGATTACAGCGGCAAATGCGCTTGATGGCAAGCCATCCGCCCTTTGCGGCCCCATATTTGTGGATGGCTTCGTATGCGTAAGCGGAACAGGTAGGCGTAAATCGACAGGACGGGGGTGTGTAGGGAGAGACTGCGCGCCGATAGAAGCGGATCAAAAGTAAAAACAGTTTTTTCATGTTTCCTCCGGGGCCAAAATGCCTGCTCTCTCTGCCAAAGACAGGTAAGCTTTGGTCAGGTCTGGGAAGCTGGCATGGATGCACCGGCTTCTGGCAACCACCACAATATCCCATCCGGGGGCGAAATGGGCTTCATTCAGCCGGTAGACCTCCCGCAGGCGGCGCCGGACCCGATTACGCACCACCGCATGGCCCAGCTTTTTGCCCACCGTGATCCCTACCCGATTGCAGGCAGTACGGTTTTTTCTGGCATAGAGCACCAAATAGCCGTTTGCGTGGGCGGCGGTTCCATAAAGCCGCCGGAAAATGTGATTCAGCTTCAATGCGCTGGAAAATTTCATAAAACTATCTCCCATGGGGCAGGCAGTTAAGCCGATCAAAATAGATGGTCAGCTTTTTGTAAGGTTAAGCCCCTGACACGCCCGAAAAAATAGATTGGCGTGCAGACAGTGAGAGATTTTGATTTGAGACGCGTATTGGTGCTGCAGGAATACTTTGTGTATTTCAAAGCGCCAATACGATGGATCAAACCAAAAGATCCACTGTTCTGCCGGCAAGATATTTTAGAGGGTGTGTCCTAAAATAAAAAGGGAGCGGGGCGAATTCCATTCGCCCCGCGTGGACTCCCGTTTCGCTATGAGCGATCATGTGATTCAGCCAACTGAATTACGCTCAGGCAGACAGGACCTTACGGCCCTT
>JAZNIG010000046.1:0-5779 GCA_045577355.1 Faecousia sp.
TATCCATATGACTTGCAAAAACTGGAAGTTAGAACAAGCATCTGGGCCATCCGCGGCAAAAATATCGCTGCCGATGAAAAGGTCTACAGGAACTGATGCGCTCCACTACCCAGAGCTATTTTATGAGGCTTACAAAGATTCTATCATAATAGCCAAAAGAGGGATAAATTGCACTTTTTCTGTTTCTGTTGTTGCATATAAATTTAAAGCGATTTATAATGAACGAAAGGGAGGGATCACCTATGAAATCCAAATACGCAGGCTATATGGGTAAGGTTGTGATGGTAGATCTTACCACAGAAACCATCAGCGAATATCCTTGGTCCGATGAAGACAGAGAACTGTACTTAGGCGGTAAGATCATGGCTGCCAGAATCCTGTGCGATCACCTGACAGGCAAGGAAAAAGCGTTCAGCGAGGAAAATTGGCTCGTTATCTCCACAGGCCCGTTGTCCGGCACCGGCGCGCCTAGTTCTGCCCGGTTTAATGTTTCCGGTCTGTCCCCTCAAACCGGGATTCTGGCCTCATCCAACTGCGGCGGCAGTTTTGGTCTGTATCTGAAGCGGGCAGGTTTTGACGCACTGATCTTGAAAGGCCGATGCCAAAGTCCCAAGTGGTTGGAAATCGTGGATGATCAGTTTATTTTCCATGATGCCGATGACCTTTGGGGTACCAAGACCAGTGAATGCCAGCAGCTGCTGGCGGGCAAGGTCAGCACCAAAAGGTTTGGTAAGCTTTGCATTGGCCCTGCCGGTGAAAACCAGGTGCTATATTCCGGAATTTTTAGCGATGAGCGTGCAGCCGGCCGTGCCGGTCTGGGTGCGGTTATGGGGTGGAAAAACCTGAAAGCCATTACTGCTTCCGGTACGCATACTGTAGAGGTCTATGACAAAGAAAAGAGCAAGGAATGGATCAAAAAGTGGTTTGTCTATCTGCAAAAGCATCCCCTCACCGGCAGCCAGCTTCCGAAATTGGGTACTGCAGGTTTGGTAAAACCTATGCAGGAGTGCGGATTGCTTTCCACTAAGAACTACTCTTCCGGTCAGTTCGAAGATTTCGAACTGGTTTCGGGTGAGCATCTGGCCGAAAAATTCAATATCACCAACAAGGGGTGTCAGACTTGCCCCATCCGCTGTGCCAGAACGGTGGAGGTCGACGGCAAGCAGATAAAGGGTCCCGAACTGGAAACCTTGGGCCTTTTGAGCAGTAACCTCTGCAACAACGATTTGAAAAAGGTCATCCGGTGGAACTATGAATTGGATGAACTGGGCATGGATACCATTTCCACTGCCAACACCATCGCCTGGGCTATGGAGGCAAACGAGAAGGGGCTGTGGGACAATGGCCTCAACTTTGGCAATGCCGACAATCTGTCTGCCGTATTTGAAGATATTGCATATCGCCGGGGTGTCGGTGATGAGCTGGCACAGGGCAGCAAGCGCCTTTCTGAAAAATACGGCGGCACGGAATTCGCTATGCATTCCAAGGGATTGGAACTGGCCGCTTATGAGCCCCGTAAGGCTGTAGGCCAAGGTCTTGGTTATGCGGTTTCCAACCGGGGTGGCTGCCATTTGAATGGCGGTTATCTGGTGATTTTGGAAGGATTGGGTCTGCATGTGGACACACAAACTCCCAAAGCAAAGGCAGATTTCACCATGATGTTCCAGGATCTGATGGAAACCATCTCCGCGTCCGGCCAGTGCCTGTTTACATCCTATGCCTTTTTCCCGGGATTCCTGCTGACCAAGCCCAACAGTTTCATTACCAAATCCATTAATGTCGTGGCTACTCACATCGGTTGGGCGGTACGGCTGATGAACAAATATCCCCGTGTTCTTATGCTTCATCTGCCAGTGTTCCATCATACAAAGATGATTAAGTATGCGCTGGGGATGAAGATGGATTTGGGACGGTATTTACAGATCGGTGAGCGGGGTTACACCATGGAGCGACTGATCAATACACGCTTTGGCATTACCGAGGCAAAAGACAAGTTGCCAAAGCGTCTGACAGATGTACCGCAGGATCCCAAGAATCCCAAAACAAAGATTCCTTTGGAAAAGATGAAAAAGACATACTACGCTGCCCGGGGATGGGATAAGAACGGTATCCCCACCGAAGCTACCCTGCGGCGGCTGAAGATCAAATAATTTCCGCCAAGCGGATAAGAAGGAGGAGCAATATGGATATCGCTTACAAGCTGGACGTTCTGTGGTGCCGTACGTTTCAGGCGGTTCTGAAGGTAGGTAACTACTTCATGGGCTACCGTATGCCCCACTATCTGGAAGGTCCCGGCAAAATCGCTGAGCTGGGTAATTTCCTGAAAGAAAAGAAAATCAACGATGTTTTGGTAGTTACCGGATCCGGTATGGTTCGCCGGGGTCAGGTCAAGCCTATGCTGGATGGCTTCGACGCTGCCGGCATACGCTATACCCTGCAAACTTACGATACCACCGACCCTACCTCCGACGATGTGGAGGCCGGCTACAAGACCTATAAGGAAAATGACTGCAAGGCCATCGTGGCGCTGGGCGGCGGCAGCCGAATCGACTGCGCCAAAGGTATCGCTGCCAAGGCGGTGCATCCCAGAAAGAAAGTGGCACAGCTGCAAGGTCTGTTGAAGGTCCATTGGCCTATCCCCACCTTTGTTGCGATCCCCACTACCGCCGGTGCCGGTTCTGAGACCACGGTTGCGGCAGTTATTACGGATTCTGCCACCCATCGCAAGGCTGCTATCAACGATCCATTCCTGATTCCCAAGTACGCGGTTCTGGATCCGGAACTGACGGTTGGACTGCCTCCTTACACAACCGCAACTACCGGCATGGACGCTCTTGCCCATGCGGTAGAGGCATACACTAACAAGACATATAACACCAAGCTGGAAAATCGATTGGCAAAAGAAGCTGTTAAGCTGATTCATGACAACATTCTTGTGGCCTTTGAAGATGGCAGCAATCTGGAAGCCCGGCAGAATATGCAGCGGGGTGCCTTCTATGCCGGCCGAGCCTTTACCCGTGGTTGCGTTGGCTATGTCCACGCCATCGGTCATACCTTAGGCGGTTTGTACGGTGTTGCTCATGGTCTTGCTATGGCAGTGTTGCTGCCCCATGTGATGCGGGAGTATGGTGCTTCTGCCCACAAGCGCCTGGCAGAACTGGCGGATGTTTGCGGTATTGGCGGTGCCAATGAAGCGGAGAAGGCCAATGCCTTTATTCGTTGGATTGAGCAGACCAATGCCAAGATGGGGCTGCCCGACGGCTTTGATATGATCAAGGACGAGGATATCGACCAGATGATCACCTGGGCCAAGAAGGAGGCAAACCCGTTGTATCCCGTGCCGGTGGTTTGGGCAAGAAAGGATTTCCGCAGACTCATTGCATCTATCCGGAAATAATACGCTAAAATAGAAGTAAAGGAAAAGTGCGACATGGTTTCCATGTCGCACTTTTAAAATCATCACGAAAGTGATGCGGTTTTAGGGAGGGACCCCGACGATTGGGCAAATCGGGGGCCCCGAAGGAAGGATAACACGCCTGTGACAAGGGGGAGTGCGCAGGTGTGTTATAAACAATGTAAAGTGATGCACCAGTACTTTGCGAAAAACGATCTATAGGTATTAACTATAGAATATTTTGCGTTCATCATTCCCGATTTGCATCAGTTGAGGTAATTGCGAAATTACAGCCTTTTAATCTGTTGGGAGCGCTGTAGATATTGAAACGGTTCTCCCGGGAAAAACCCAGAAGCGTAATGTTGGCGCTGCGGGCAGTTTCCACAGCCGCAATAGTGGGAGTGGAACGGGATACGATCATAGGAACACCGATGGCGGCCACCTTTTGGATCATATCCATGGGGATCCGGCCGCTGGTAAGGATATACTTATCTTTCAGCGAAACTCCACTGAGCAGCGCCTTTCCTGCCAGTTTATCCATGGCATTGTGACGGCTGATATCCACGCAGGAGAAGTAAGTGCCACTGTCGTCACAAAGCGCACAGCAATGGGTTCCGGCAGTAGCTTTTTGCAGCGTAGAATTATCGTAGAACCGCTGCTGATTGTCAAGCAGGATCTCTGGGTCAAATACGGCACTGTCACACAGAGGCGTCCGGGACTGAGGCTCGAACTGTGCAAGCTGGGCAGAAGCTCTTCCTGCGTCTTCATCCAGCTCCAGGGATATAATGTCATCCAGAGAACGGATATAACCTTGTGTGTACAGATATCCTATCAGTAGTTCTTTTCGTTCACTGGGAGAACAGTATAGTGTCCTGTCCGTTTTTCCGGAAATCTCTACATGCAAAGCGGTTTCGTGGACCATCAAATCCCGCATGGGAACATATTCTCCCCGGATGTAGCGAACGATTTCCAGCTTATCCACCAGGGCTCTGGCTTCCCCTTCCGGTTCTTCTGTGGTGGTGCCTAAGTACTTTTCGTATTCGCTGCGGGTATTGATGTTGGTATACATTTGAAGCTCCTTATCAAAACTGGCAGCCTCATCCTGGGAGATCACGCAGGCCCGGCTTGCGTAAATAAAGCGGAACAGAGAACTGTTTCCGGTTTCCAGCCGGTAAACCACCTCGTCCAACAGTGCGCGGGAATAAAAGGCGTTGAATGGCTCAAGCCGATCTTGAAATTTGCCGGCACAGATATCTGCTCCGGAATTCAAAAGATTATTTTTCAGATGGCGAACGAAATCCAAATTTACTACCGGCATATCGCAAGCCAGCAGATACACATATTGACTGCGGGCGTGGTTTAGTGCCGAATGGACACCGGCCAAAGGACCTTTACCCAGATAGATATCGCTGCAAAGCCGGACATCCATACCTTCATACAGCTGAGGCTTGGCGGTGACAATCAGGATGTCAGAGAATTCTTCCTTCAGGGTTCGAATGATGTTTTCCAGAATTCGGCGGTCATCTGCCATTAGGAGCTGTTTATCAAAACCCATCCGGGAGGATTTTCCTCCTGCCAGGATGGCAGCGGTTCCAAACATAGGAAGAGCCTCCCGGAGCGGTTCCGCCCCGGGATTTTCGCTTGGAGTATTCACCGTTACGCCTTCTCGATCCGGGCGGCGCAGACCTTCAGCTCGGGGATCTTTGCGGTGGGATCGGTGACAGTGTTGGTCAGCAGGTTGGCAGGGCCGTCTGCAAAGTGGAAGGGCATAAACAGCACGCCTTCCGGTACGATGTCAGTAACTCTTGCTTCCACGACAACTCCGCCACGGCGGGAGGAGACCTTCACATCATCTCCTGGAGCGATGCCCAGCTTGGCAGCGTCGGCAGGGTTCACTTCCACATAGGAGCGGCCAGCGATATTCTTCAGGCCTTCGACGCGGCCGGTCATGGTGCTGGTGTGATAATGATACAGAATACGGCCTGTGGTGAAGATCATGGGATATTCACTGTCGGGAGTTTCTGCGGAGGGACGGTAGGGAGCGGGTTTGAACAGCGCGCGCTCACCGCGGCTGAACTTACCCACATGCAGAATGGGAGTGCCGGGATGATCGGCGGTGGGGCAGGGCCACTGCAGGCCTTCCTTTTCCAGGCGCTCATAGCTCATGCCACCGTAGGAGGGAGTGACAGATGCGATTTCAGCAAAGACTTCTTCAGCGGTACGGAAGCTGTTGCCGTAACCCAAAGCAGCCATCACATCAGAGAGGATCTCAAAGTCTGCGTGGCTCTGACCGATGGGGTTGATAGCCTTGCGAATCCGCTGTACACGGCGCTCGGTGTTGGTAAAGGTGCCGTCCTTTTCTGCAAAGGTGCAGCCGGGCAGAAC
>JAZNIG010000047.1:0-34545 GCA_045577355.1 Faecousia sp.
TCATCTGAACTTGATTCCTCCTATGATTTAGTAATGGCGGTTGGCAGACCACCATTACTATAATCATAGGAGGATATTTTTTCTAGGCATAGCTAAAGCTTTTTGGAACCACCGGCACTGCCGGTGGTTTTCTTAATACAACCAAAAGAATCCACCGATGAACGGTCGGTTCTTTATTTCAGAAGCAATTTGCAGGCAAAATATCGGCAACAAATATTTTGCGACATTTAATACCGTATTGATATTTTGCCGATAATGTGGTATAATAGGATCAAGAAAAATTGCCGGGAGGTAACTATGGAATATATATCTGTCGCAAAAATCGCTGAAAAATGGGGACTTTCTGAACGAAGCGTGCGGAATTATTGCACTCACGGCAGAATTGCTGATGCCAAACTTATCGGCAAGACTTGGTACATTCCGGAGGATGCGCAGAAGCCGGAGCGTGCAAACAAGAAAAACGATACACCTACTTTGCTGCAGATTCTGAGAGAACAGAAAGCTTCTAAGATGACCGGTGGTATCTATCATAAAATTCAGATCGATCTGACCTATAACTCAAACCACATTGAGGGTAGCTGTTTGACCCACGATCAGACTCGATATATTTTCGAGACTAATACCATCGGATTTGAAAAGGGCGCCGTCAATGTGGATGATGTGATTGAGACGTCCAACCACTTCCGTTGCATTGATATGGTAATCGACCAGGCAGGCTCTGCGCTAACTGAGAAGTTCATCAAGGAACTGCATTTCGTGCTGAAGACTGGTACCAGCGATAGCCGCAAGAATTGGTTTGCAGTAGGGGAGTACAAGAAACTTCCCAACGAGGTGGGCGGCAATGACACCACGCTGCCGGAGAATGTTGCTGATGAGATTCGCAAGTTGCTGGCGGACTATAATGCGATGCCTTCCAAGACATTTGAGGACATCGTAGCCTTCCATGTGGCCTTTGAGCGCATCCATCCCTTCCAGGACGGAAATGGCCGTGTAGGCCGCCTGATCCTCTTTAAGGAGTGCCTGAAGCATAACATCGTGCCGTTCATCATTGAGGACAACTTGAAGCTGTTCTACTATCGCGGCCTCAAAGAATGGGATCGCGAAAAAGGCTTCCTTATGGACACCTGCCTTACCGCTCAGGATCGATTTAAGGCTTATTTGGATTATTTTAGGATTGTATATTGAACAGTAAAACACCCCGTCTTTTCGTTGAAGACGGGGTGTTGTTATAGTCTTTGTTGCATGGATTTTTCTCGGTAGTTTCACTTTTTCCATACACCTTTTATACACCTTTTGTACACCTTTTTGGCAGGCAGATGCGTGGAGATACATGAAGATACATTTTAGTCGAAATCCCGAAAGTCCTTGTGCCGCAAGGATTTATCGGGGTTTTATGGATTTGTAAGGAGTTATGAAAAAAGACCGCTGAGCAACAATTCCAAGCTTCATATACTTTAAACTCCTTCAAAAAATATTTACTTTGCCTAATTCTACCATAGGCTGCAGAAACATGCAATATCCTCGGGTATTTTTTTGCCAAGCTTCCTGTATAGGAGCACTCTGTTGTATGTTTGCGAATCTGATGCCGGAAATGCTCCGGGATGGTTCTGCCAGTATTTGGCCTGTTCTCAACAATAGCGTTATATGCTATAATCAGCCCGTGCATTTGCGCAAAATACAACAAATGAGGTGAATTATGAAACGAATCCTATCTTTAGCATTGGCAGCAGTGCTGATCCTGGGTGTTCTGACTGTGCCTATGCAGATCCATGCGGCAACAGCAGATTCTAAGGCCGGTGTGGTAAAGGCTGTAAGTGGATTAAATGTGCGCTCCGGTGCTTCCACAGATTCCAGAGTGCTGACTGTTTTAGGCAATGGAGCTTATGTGACGCTGCTTTCCAAGTCTGGGGACTGGTGGCGTGTAGAGTACGGCAGCAGCCTGTATGGATACTGCCATGCAGACTATATCTCCACCGTATCCGGCAGCCCGGCGGTGGTCAACACAGACCCCTCGGGACTAAATGTGCGAAGCGGGCCGGGCACATCCTACAGTCGGATCGGCGGCCTTTCCAGGGGACATACGGTTATTATTCTGTCTACATCGGGCGGCTGGAGCCGAATCCTGTACCACGGCACCAGGGTTGGTTATGTGAGTGCCCAGTATCTGGCCGGGAACACCACCGGATCGTCCGGCCAAGCGGCTGTGAAGCTCAGCGTTCCAAGCTTTAAGCAGGCCGACAGCCGCTGGTCTTGGGTGACGCTGGGAAGCTCCGGAAAGACCATGGCCAAAATCGGCTGTGCCACCACAGCAATTGCCATGATGGAATCCTACCGAACCGGCACTACCATTTATCCGGATGCCATGTCCAAGAAGCTAAACTATACCTCTTCCGGCAGCGTTTACTGGCCCAGCCACTATGTGACAGTAACTAGCAGCGCCGGGTATCTGAGCAAAATATATGAACTGCTTAAGCAAGGGAAGCCTGTTCTCTTTGGAGCAAAGAATTCTTATGGCACGCAGCACTGGGTGGTGATCACCGGGTTCACAGGCGGCGTGTTGGAAGCTTCCAATTTTACGGTCAACGATCCCGGTTTCAACACCCGTAGCACCCTGCAGCAATTTCTGAATGCGTACCCCACATTTTATAAGTATTTCCACTACTGAGAATGTTGGATTGACAAATTGGGGCAATCCGTTTACAATAGCGGCAATAGATTTACAATTTTGAGGTGATCCTTATGGAGAATAAACTGCGCACAGAGACCTTGTGCATCCAGGCGGGCTACAGCCCGGAAAACGGGCAGCCCCGGCAGATCCCAATTATTCAGAGTACGACATTTAAATACGCTACCTCTGAAGAAATGGGCAAGCTGTTTGATCTGGAGGCATCCGGCTATTTCTACTCCCGGCTGCAGAATCCCACCTGTGATATGGTGGCGGCAAAGATCGCGGCACTGGAAGGCGGCACAGCGGCGATGCTGACCGGCTCCGGTCAGGCAGCCAACTTCTATGCCATGTTCAACATCGCTTCCTGCGGAGACCATATCGTGGCCAGCTCTGCCATTTATGGCGGCACATTTAATCTGATCGGTGTGACCATGAAGCGCATGGGTATTGACGTTACCTTTGTGGATCCGGATTGCACGGAAGAGGAATTAAACGCCGCCTTTCGCGAGAATACCAAGCTGGTATTCGGCGAGACCATTGCCAATCCGGCACTGACGGTTCTGGATATTGAGCGATTTGCCCAGGCCGCCCACAGTCACGGCGTGCCTCTGATTATCGACAACACCTTTGCAACGCCTGTGAACTGCCGGCCCTTTGCGTGGGGCGCGGATATCGTGACCCATTCCACTACCAAGTACATGGACGGTCATGGCGTTGCGGTGGGCGGTTGTATTGTGGATAGTGGCAAGTTCGACTGGACAAAGTATCCAGACAAGTTCCCGGGTCTGTGTACTCCCGATGACAGCTATCACGGCGTTACCTACACCGAGCGGTTCGGTCTGGCCGGTGCGTTCATTACCAAGTGTACCGCCCAGCTCATGCGGGATCTGGGCTCTGTCCAGTCCCCCCAGAGCGCGTTCTACCTGAATCTGGGTCTGGAAAGCCTGCCGTTCCGGATGAAGCAGCACTGTGCAAATGCCCAGGCGATCGCGGAGTTCCTGCAGGCCAACCCCAAGGTGGCATGGGTCAAATACTGCGGACTGAAGGGCGACAAGTATTACGAATTGGCACAGAAGTACATGCCCAATGGCTCCTGTGGCGTGATCTCCTTCGGCCTGAAGGGTGGCCGTCAGGCGGCGGAGGTGTTTATGAAGCACCTGAAGCTGGGGGCTATTGAGACCCATGTGGCAGACTCCCGGACCTGCTGCCTGCACCCGGCCAGCGCTACTCACCGGCAGATGACCGATGAGCAGTTGGATGCTGCCGGCGTGGGTGCCGATCTGATCCGGCTGTCCTGCGGTCTGGAAAATGCCCAGGATCTGATTGCGGACCTGGAACAGGCAATCGAAAAAGTGTAAATGCTACAATAGGCTGTCCTTTGGGCAGCCTGTTTTGCTGTATGAGGTAGTTGCAGGTGCGACTGCCACAGCAGCAAAACTGAAGTCTGTTGTAGCTGTATTATATGCAGAATGACAGAATGTAACGGCTTTTTTGCTTGTTTGTGGTGAAAATGTATACTTTTTAGCTAAGAATTTCCGGGAGATAGGTTGCAATAAATGTGAATACATGGTAAACTGTCTGTGAACGGACATCCGTTACAACTTTTTAAGTGAGGTTTTCACAATGAAAAGGCTTTTAAGTTTCTTGTTGGCACTGAGCGTTGCCATAGGCCTGCTGGCAGGGATCACCCTGACTGCGTCGGCGGATGGGTCTATCAATGCGATCCATGTGACCGGCGTGACTGCTCCGGCTGCAGACGCACTGCCTACAACAGAGGGCATCGTAGTTGCACCCGGTGAAGGTGTTACTTTTACCGCGGTGTGGAAGAAGTGGAGCTACGAGGAAAATTGGTACAAGGAAATGGCCGCGGGAGAGGCTTTTGCTTCCGGCAATATGTACAAGCTGTACATGGAGATCGATCTGGGAGAAAACCAGGGGGATCATGAGGCCATCAACAATGATTCTACTTTGAACGGTGAGAGCCTTGCTCCTTATGGGGCATGGTTGGATGAGGAATCCAATATTGTTTATGTGGACAAGGAATTTTCCCTGGGTATGACGATGATCGATGAGATCGTCATTGAGAGTCTGCCCGAGGAAAAGGCCGGTGCCAGCACCGCGGCTAGTGGCATCGTTCTGCCTGAAGGTGTCAATTACCAGGTGGCAAGTTTTGCGTGGCTCGATGTCAATGATGATTGGAAAACTTATGAGGGTGCGGCTCTGGAAGATGGCGGCCGCTATGTGCTGGAGGTATACTTGAAACCCAGTGCGGGCTATTGGTTCCAGGGTAGGAATATTAACGTGCCTATGGAGTTTGATGGTTGCGATATAGGCGGCGGTACGGCTTTTGTCCGCTTTATGTATGACCTGCGGCCAGCGGTTGATAAGGTGGAACTTACCGGTATGCCCGAACTGAAGTTTGGAGAAACCTTCTCTGCTGCGGATATTAAGGCACCTGAAGGTGCGAACTACACAATAGAGGTTGCCTGGCAGGTTTGGACAGAGAATGAAGGCTTCCAGACTGTGGAGTCCGGCACCTTTGAATACAACAAGGAATACGAGCTGCAGATCACAGTAACCCCAAAGGAAGGTTACTCGATCGGCGAGAATATTAGCGTTACAGTCGATGGTGTTGACGCTGAAAAGGATTTCAATTACTGGTCTAACGGATACATTCTAAACATTTATCGTGGCTTTAGAATTACACCGGAAAACGGATATGTGGAGTGGATCAGTTTTGAGGAGCTGCCGGAAGCTGCTGTAGGCGGTGATATGACAGTTCCGACCCTCACACTTCGGGAAGATACTGCTGTAATCACCGATATCGCTTGGGTGGATCAGGAGCACAATCCTGTTTCCGGCAAGTTTGAAAACGGAAAGGTCTATTATTTGGCTGTGAAGCTGCAGACTACCCAGGAGGGGATGGCGTTTGATCAGTACTTGCGCGTGGATACAAACAGCGAACGGGGCGCAACATGTGTGCTCAATGCAGACGGTACAGTAACCGTTTATATCCGTTACACATTCTTGGCCGGTATTGATGCTGTGGATGTTGCTGTTACAGAGCCTGTGATCGGCGCTGCGCCTGCTGCACCCCAGATCAACAGCAGCAGCTATACCGTGGAGGAATACTTCTGGGAGAAGTATAATGGGGATGGCGATCAGCCAATTACCCAGTTTGAAGATGGGAACAGATATACATTGGTCGTCGTGCTGGATGCTGCTGACGGCTATGAGTTCAACAGAGAAACCGACATTACAGTCAATGGAAAAGAAGCAGAGCAGTATGACTGGACAGAAGAACAACTGGTGCTTTACCTGACCTATTCCTTTATGGAGCAGATTGACCGGGTGGAGATTACTGTTCCCACACCGGTTCTGGGTCAGACTTATGATTACGAGAGCATTCAGCTGGGCGGCCAGAATTATCAGATCAACTATGTGGAGTTCTATAACACAAAAACCCATGAAGTCCATCAAGGTGCTTTTGAAAAGGCTAAATATGCGTTACGCCTGAGTGTGGAGGCTGCGGAAGGCTACGAATTCAGTGAAGATTGTCAGCTCTTTGTCAATGGCACGGAAGTGGAAGAGCTTGGCTACGATGACTTCTATATGTACATTGAGCTTTCCTATACCTTCCTGGATCAGATTGATCGGATCGATGTAACCATGCCGGATCCCGCATTGGGACAGACACCGGACCTAACAAAGCTCCAGATCACTACCCAGGGTGTGACATTGCTTGATAGCAATTGGCGCAGTTGGACTACTGGTGAAGAATTGACCGGTGCCTTTGAGAAGGACCGGTATACCCTGACACTGACAATAGAAGCGGCTGAAGGCTTTGAATTTGTTGATGGATGCAAGATCTATGTAAATAGCGTGGAAGTTAAGGATAGCTGGGTTGATGACTTCTATGCAGATATATATGTGGAGTATTCCTTCCGGGATCTGATCAGCAAGATCGATCTGCCGGCGTTCCCTGCGCTAAAAGTGGGCGATGCATTAACGGCCGGTGAGATCACGGCTCCTGACGGTGCCAAGTATAGCCTGGAAGTCATGTGGCTGGTATACGATGAAGAAGGCGGTTTCAATCAGTTTGAGGGTCAGATCGAAGCGGGTAAGGCCTACTATATGGCGCTTGATGTAATTCCGCAGGCCGGTTATGAATTTGCAGAAACAACCGTGATGGCTGTGGACGGTGCGGAACTGAAGAGCGGTATGATTATTGTGGAAACGGACTACGCCGGTGTTATCAAGCTCTATAGCTTCGGCGCAAAAGTGATCGATACCATTGATCTGACTGTACCTGCCCCGGAGGATGGCAAGAAACCCGGAAAGCCTTCCGCATCTGAGGATGCGCACTTCAGTGTGAAGGAATGGGACTGGGCCGGTTCTGAGACAGCAGATATCAATGATGGCCAGTATCTGGGCGGAAAAGATGTCTTTGAACTTGACCACTACTACTGGATCAATATGTATATGGAAGCTGAGGAAGGCTATTTGTTTGCTGATGATGTAAAGGTTACAATCAACGGCAAGCAGATTGTATGGAATATGCGAACTGCCAATTTCATTGGCGGTATTGGCCAGGTGGTTGGAGAGTTGGGTCAGCTCAAAGCATCTGTTGCGGACGAAGATGAGCCAAAACCGCCCGTGGAGGATGAAAACCCCAAGACCGGCGACACCGCTCCTGTAGCGCTGATGGCAAGCCTGTTGGTTCTGTCTGCGGTTGCTGTTGTGGCGATCGTACCGAAAAAGAAATATAATGTCTAATCACAAAAACGGAGCGGGTGCAAACCCGCTCCGTAATATGTTCAATAAACCTGTCATTGCGGGGAGCGAAGCAACGCGGCAATCTCATCGTATAGTGTTGTACCAGGAGATTGCCACACCAGTGTGTGCACTGGTTCGCAATGACACAGTGGTGAGAAGGATGCGGTCAATACTAAATTGAACAGGCGCAGACCCGGAATGGGCCTGCGCCTGTCATTAGAAATATGTTACAGCAGCCGAATACCGGCTTTTTCACATGCTTCTACCGTGGCCGCGTCCCAAACACTGGACTGGACCTCGCCGATGTGGGCGCAGCCCATCATCAGCAGACACAGCCGGGACTGGCCAATTCCGCCGCCGATGGTCAGGGGGAGCTCTTCGTTTAGCAGCATACTGTGGAAGGGAAGCGCCCGGCGGTCATTGCAGCCGGCGATGGAGAGCTGCCGGTCCAAGGCCTCTGCGTCCACCCGGATGCCCATGGAGGAGATCTCCAAGGCCCGGCCCAGAACTTCGTCCCAGAAGAAAATGTCGCAGTTGAGCTGCCAGTCGTCATAGTCCGGCGCGCGGCCGTCATGGGGCTTGCCGGAGCGCAGCTTTCCGCCGATCTGCATAATGCAGGCGGTAGGATGCTCTTTTACAAAGGCATTCTCCCGCTGAGAGCCGGTCAGATCCGGATACAGGTCTTCAAGTTCTTGGGTTGTAACAAATGCAACATTCCGAGAAAGCTCTGTACGGAGCTGGGGGAAACGCACATGCAGGCGATCGTTAGTATCGCAGATAGCCCGGACAATGGCCCGCACGATCAGCTTTAAATACTCCAAATTCCGGTTTTCCCGGGTGATGATCTTTTCCCAATCCCACTGGTCTACGTAAATGGAGTGGATGTTGTCCAGTTCTTCATCTCTGCGAATGGCGTTCATGTCTGTATACAGGCCACCGCCCACGGAGAAATTATAGCGCTTCAGGGCCAGCCGCTTCCATTTGGCCAGAGAGTGAACCACCTGGGCATCCATGCCTACAGCGGGAATATCAAAGGAAACTGCACGCTCATAGCCGTTCAGGTTGTCATTCAGACCGGAACTCTCTGTGACAAACAGGGGGGCAGATACACGCTTTAAATTCAGAGCGGCGGAAAATTCATCCTGAAAACTCTGCTTGATGTATGCAATGGCACGTTGGGTGTCATATTCATCCAAAACCGGCTGGTAGCCGGAGGGTATGTAGATCTTATTCATGGGACCCATCCTTTCCGGAGAGTTGATAATATATCTATTGTACTGTTTTTTTGGACAAAATCAAGTGTTTTACTGAATATTTAAAGGGACTGGGGGCAAAAGTCAAATTTGTCTTTGCCGACAGTTTATAATAATGATCTGTAGGGGGCGGCATCTTGACACCCCGTGGGTACTGTTTTCCGTTCCACGTTATTGGGACGACTGTAAGGGTTGCTGCTACGCTTATCCTATATCAAATGCTTGCAGTATCAGACAAACTTTGTTGCATCGAAAAAGCGTAGGGATTCACTCCCTACGCTCGATTCTTGTTTAAGGCATCAATCATATCGTTTACAATCTGCAGTTCGTCATCGGTCAAGTGGGTTAGTTTCTCCAACACAACATCAACGAACGAATGGGTGTCACCACCGTATAAAATGAAATCTGCACTTAATCCAAGTGCCTTGCAAACCTTAGCCAGATTATCAGGTCTAATAGCTTTCTTGCCTTGCTCCAAATTGGATATCATTGGCGACGTTACACCAATCATCTCTGCCAAATCATCCTGTGTAAGATCCAGAGCTTTTCTGCGTGCCAGGATTCGCTGACCCATTTGTTTTAAAAAGTTTTCACCACTCATGGCGCGCACCCTCCTATAGTTTAGATATTGTATATTATATTAACCATAGGCAATGGAAGGAATACTCCAAGGGCAAGTATAGTTGACTTATATATCCTATAGGATACATAATGGAGAAAAACTTTTTAGGGAGGCACTGCGGTGAAACGAATTTATACCTTTTTTGCTCACAGTGAATGTTGCGGTCTGAATGCAAACAAACTGCGGAAAATTTTGTGCGCAATGATTGCCATGCTGTTGCTGCTGACAGCTTGCGGTGCATCAGAATCACAATCAAGCACTGAAAGGAAAGGACATTACACACACGGGGTTTATGAGCTGACGTTCACTGTTAAGCGAATTTCCGGCTGGCCCTTTGGGAGCTGGTCATTTGCCTATAGCTATCAAGGCGTGCCCATTACAAGCGGGCATCAGATCCTGTATCCCTTGGGGTTATTTGCCTATCATGCGGCCCAAGTAGAGGTGACGGAAAAAGGCAGCCCCGGTAACGCATATAGCAGTAAGTTCCCGGTTGCGATCTTCAATGGCGGATCCGGGAAAACCGAGGTAACAGTGACCGGAAGTAATGGCCGTACAGCTACCTTTGAGATTACCTGCAAAGTGACACAAGTTGGTAGACGATAGCTATAAAAACTGTTGATAACGTTATAGTAGGTTTAGCGCTTAATTCTGCATCATTTTTTGTAGGGCGAGGGCTTGCTCCCGCTGTTTAAAGCACTAGGGTATCGGGCGGTGGGGGGCAGCCCCCCGCCCACCAAAGCCTGTGTTAAAATTGCCCGAGAAATACAAAATTTCTGTTTCGCAAGTAAGCGAAAGGACGCGTTGCATTTTTTTGCAACGCGTCCTTTTTGTGTCATAGACGGAGAGTTATTGTTGTCCCCAGGGAAAAATACTGCCGCTTTGGGTGGGCTGTTTGTTTTCTTCCAGCGTGGATTGAATCTGCTCACCTACGGTTAAGGTCAGTTCCATGGTGGCACCTTGCCGGTATACAGTCAAAACCAGGGTGTCACCTACCTGCGCTTCTCCAACCAGCGATACCAGATCACTGCTTCCTGTAATGGCCGTTCCGTTTGCGTGGGTAACGATGTCGTTTACTTTCAGTCCTGCTGCTTCTGCCGGGCTGTCTTTGGCCACGCTGATAACCGCAGCGCCCTGCGGCAGACCGTAACGCTGGGCATCCAGGCTTACACTGTTGACGGAAACACCGATATAGGGCTTGACAATATATCCTTTTTCAATGATGGATTCCACAATTTTCCGCACATGATTAATGGGAATGGCAAATCCGATATTGTCAATGGATGCTTCGCTGGAGGAGGAACTGGAATACTTGGCATTAGTAATACCAATAACCTCGCCGTAGAGGTTAAACAGTGCGCCGCCGGAGTTACCGGAGTTGATGGCGCAGTCAGTCTGCATCAGGTTCATGGTAACACCGGTGGACATAGTGACCTGACGGTCCATAGCGCTGATGGTGCCGGAGGTCAGCGAGAAGGTCAGTTCCCCCAAGGGGTTGCCAATAGCCACTACACTATCGCCTACATTCAGGTTCTCAGAATCGCCAAGGATCACAGGAGACAGGCCCTGCCCGTCTATTTTCAACACTGCGATGTCGTTGCTCTCATCGTAGCCGATGAGGGCGGCTTCATAGGAAGTGCCGTCATACAGAGATACAGTAATGGAATCGGAGGATTCGATCACATGATAGTTGGTTAGGATATAGCCGTCATCGGATAGGATGAAGCCGGAGCCTGCAGCAGCAGAGGTAGTCTGATAACCCCAGTAGTTGGTGGTGATAGAAGTGGTGATACCAACAGTGGAATTTACGTTTCGCGCATAGACCTCTGCAGGGGTTTGGAGTTTGCTGGTGTCAATTTTGGTAATATCAATAACCGCATTTTCCCGAATACCCTCCAGCATATTGGAGACGGTACCGCCGGATTGGTTGCCCGAACCGGGAGGATTTCCAAGGTTTAGAAGCTGGGTTCCCAGAAGGGCACTGCCAGCACCCAGAACTCCACCCAACAGGGAGCAGGATAAGGCCAAAGCGATGATCTTACCCGCAGTCCAGCCGCCTTTCTTTTTCTTTGGAGGGGTAGGCGCATCCATCGGTGCATATCGACGCGCTTGATCATAATCCCAGGGGAACTGCGGTGGTTGATTCTGGGTGTCATTACCGGGCGCATCACCGGAGGAAGAATTTGAATAGTGATATGTGCCATCGGATTCGTTGAACATACAGGTCACTCCTTTTGTCCTAGTTTATGGGTTTATTGTAACCCTATTCGCTGATATATTGCTGAAGTTTGTCTGAACAGAATGTAAACAAATGGAAAACAAGCATCTGTAATTGCATAAGTGCAAAACAATGACATTATTGAGCCATCGCTTTGCAATCTGCCTTAGTTTAGATGGAATATGTAATAATTGCCAAAAACAGAGAATAGCGCTTGACCAAAACTGAACAGTATGCTAAAATAATTGAGTTAAGGATACACAACCGAAAGGAGTAATTATATTATGCGAATGAAGACACTTTTGACCCAAGCCCTCTTTGCCAAGCAGGGGGAGGCTGCCATCAGTGTGGCACTGCCCCACACCTGGAACGCCCTGGACGGACAGGATGGCGGTGCCGATTACTGGCGCGGGATCGGTGTCTATACCATGGAGCTGCCGAAGCCCACAGAAGGAAAGAAGCAGTATATTGAATTGCAGGGTGCCAACCATGTGGCAACTGTGTACTGTAATGGCCGGGAACTGGGTACGCACAAGGGCGGCTTTTCCACCTTCCGTTACGACCTGACCCCTGCTATGCAGCCAGAGGGCAACGTATTGACAGTGGTTGTCAGCAATGCCAAAAGTGATGTCTATCCCCAGAGCGCGGACTTTACCTTCTATGGCGGCCTGTACCGGGATGTGCAGTTTATTGAGGTCAATGATGCCCACTTTGACCTGCTGAAGGACGGTTCTGATGCTGTTTTTGTAACACCCCGCAGCAGCGGCCTGACCCGGGTGGATCTGTTCCCGGTCAATGCGGAGGGCGGCTTGGTGCATGTGGCCCTGAAGGATGCGGAGGGGAATGTGGTGGCTTCCGGGGATGCGGATGCTGCTGCCCATACGGTTGTGAAGCTGGATGTAAAGTACCCGCACCTGTGGAACGGTATGGAAGATCCCTATTGCTATACCTGCGAAGCCACCTTGCTGATGGGCGAAGAGATCGCGGATGTGGTGGAGGTGACCTACGGTTACCGCAGCTTCCATGTAGACCCCAATACCGGCTTCTGGCTCAATGGCAAGAATGTGCCGCTGCACGGCGTTTCCCGCCATCAGGACCGGCAGGACAAGGGGTGGGCTATCTCCAAGGCTGACCACGAAGAGGACTGCGCGCTGATCAAAGAGGTGGGTGCCAACACCATCCGTCTGGCTCACTATCAGCATGACCAGTATTTCTACGACCTGTGCGACAAGAGCGGCTTTGTTCTTTGGGCGGAGATTCCTTTCATTTCCCAGTTTATTCCCAGTGACGAGGCCTATGAGAATACCATGATCCAGATGACAGAGCTGATCGGCCAGAACTATAATCACCCCGCTATCTGTTTCTGGGGGATATCCAATGAGATCACCATCAGCGGAGAGTCTGAGGCTCTGTACCAGAACCTGTGCGACCTGCATGCTCTGTGCAAACAGTTAGATCCCAGCCGTCTGACCACCATGGCCCAGGTTTCTATGGTGCCCATGAACTCCGAGCATGTGTATATCACTGATGTGCTCAGCTATAACCACTACTTTGGCTGGTATGTGGGCGATGTGGAGGATAACGGCCCGTGGATGGACGAGTTCCATGCCCTCAATCCGGATCGCTGCCTGGGTATTTCCGAGTACGGCGCAGAGAATATTCTCTCCTGGCACACCGCTGAGCCGGATAACCATGACTATACTGAGGAATATGCAAACCATTACCACCAGGAGATGCTCAAGACCTTTGCGGCCCGCCCCTATCTGTGGAGTACCCACCAGTGGAACTGCTTCGACTTTGCTGCCGATGCCCGGAATGAGGGCGGCGTGCAGGGCCGGAACAATAAGGGCCTGATCACCTACGACAGAAAGACCAAGAAGGATGCCTTCTATATCTATAAGGCCTGGTGGAATCCGGAGCCAATGGTCTTTGTCTCCGGCGGCCGGTTTGCAGACCGGGCACCTGAGGAGCGGAATGTCATTATCTATACCAACTGTGAGGATGTGACCTTGGTAGTTAACGGTGTGGAGGTGGCAACCAAGAAGGCACAGGACCATATGGTTACCTTTGAAAATGTGGAGCTGAGAGACGGCACCAATACTGTTACCGCGTATAGCGGCAATGTGAAGGGCAATGAGATCATCCTGAATGGCGTTGCAGAGCATAATTATGCGTATGATCTGCCCGAGGGTAATCAGGGTGCCAACTGGTTTGACGATCCCGCCGCGGTGGCAGCCCGCAAGGCCTTTAAGTATCCCAAGGGCTACTACTCCATCAAGGACAAGATCGGCGTGCTGATGCAGAATCCCGAGACGGCGGCGGTTCTTGGAAACCTGATGCAGAACGTGGCACAGAGCATGGGTGCCGGCATGATGGATCTGTCCCAGATGGGCGAGGAAATGATGAAGTTTATGAACATGATGCGCCTGTCCGATATGCTGAAGATGGCGGGCGACAAGGTCCCCATGGAGGCGAAAATTGCCCTTAATGAGGCACTGACTAAGATTAAGAAGTAATCAGACATAGCGCGCCTTTCGGTATTCCCGGGAGGCGCGCTCGCTGCGGTTTATCTATATGTTCTTACCCAATGATAAGCTAAAATCACCAGTTCATTGGGTTGCTTTTACGGCTTGATTGGTCTATAATAATAAGAAGAAAGGGACGTGGGGCACATGAATGTATGGCAGCATTTTTTAACAATCACAAAGCATCGGCTGCTGGTTATGGAAGGATGCTTTCGGGTAGGCCTGTACTGGCAGGGCCTGATGCATGATTTATCGAAATATTCTCCCACAGAGTTCTGGAATGGTGCTCGCTTTTATCAGGGCACCCGCAGCCCAAATACAGCGGAGCGGGAGATAAAGGGTTACAGTGAGGCATGGATTCACCATAAGGGCAGAAATCGGCACCATTATGAATACTGGACGGATATGAGTTTGCAGACCCGGAATTATGAATCCATACCCATGCCCCGCAAATACTTGGTGGAAATGGTCATGGACCGGAGGGCAGCCTGCATAATCTATCAGGGAAAGGCATATATGCCCGGCTCTGCATTGGAGTATTTCGATAAAAGCCGGGAAAAAGAACTGATGCATCCACAGACCTGTCAGGAACTGTCATTCCTGCTGACTATGCTGCGGGATCGGGGAGAACAGGCGACATTTCGCTATATACGCCGGGAAGTGCTGAAAGGCAGGCCGTTCCCATGGGAAGAAAAAGAGTTGGCAGATGCATAATATTTGCAAGCAGAGCCATACTAGCAATGACGAGTGAAAAGGTAAAGGATTTGGAAAAATAATACTTGACTTTTAAAAAAACTTGCGTATAATAAAATTCGTCCATGTGATAGAGGATTTGTGTAACGGTAGCACACCGGACTCTGACTCCGTTTGCGGGGGTTCGAATCCCTCATCCTCTGCCAAAAAGAAAACCACACCGAATGGTGTGGTTTTCTTTTTGGCAGAGAAGAAGAGCGGGATTCGAATCATCTAAATCGCAACATGCCGGTGGCATGTTGCTGCCACCAGTTCAAATACTGGTGGCTACATTTATTTCTGCCCAACGGGGCAGAAATGCAAACGAATCCCTCATCCTCAGTCTTCGATCTCCGGCAGCAACTCTAACCCAAGCACATATTGCAGTAGTTCTTTGCTGAGATACTCCTTGGATACAAAAGCTTTTTTTAGATCAGGACCGGGAATTGTGTTGTTTAGAGTTATAAACTCTAACGTTTTTTCACAAGGCGGTTGGTCGGTTTTAGTGTATCACATTTATATCTCAAATATTGAAATTACGCAAAGACTGAGTATAATTAAATTCGGTTATTGACTTTTGCTGGCCTTAATTTTAAGAAAAGGGACGATTCACGAATCGCCCACATCCCCAATTCAATATAGTAGGGCGGGGGCTTGCTCCCGCCGTTACTTTTTTCCTGCGCGGGCGTTTTTGCAAGTTTCGCATTTGTGCCACAAGCGCACCGGGAACACCCGGACCCTTGTTTTTCGCAATGAACTGTGATAGGATATTATTAGTTCAATAAGCTTGAATTTGACAGCCAATTTTTACTCTACCATAGGTTTACTTCTCCTCACTAAACCAATGGTAGGTGTGTTTTCTCATCTTAATTATCTATACTGTATACGAAAGGAGATAGCCTATGAACCAAATTAAAATCGGAAGATTTATTGCTGAATGCAGAAAAAAGGCAAACTTAACGCAAATGCAGTTGGCAGAAAAACTGGGCATCACCGATAAAGCAATATCCAAGTGGGAACGCGGCGTAGCAATGCCCGATACTTCGATAATGCTTGAACTCTGCGATACTCTTTGTATCAGTGTAAATGAATTATTAAGTGGGGAGAAAATCAATATGGAAAACAACAATCAGAAAAACGAGCAGCTTTTGTTTGATATGGCGAAGGAATTAGAGCAGAAAAACAAAACAATTTGGTCGTCTATGTGGGCAATTATGATTGTAAGTGTGACAGCCCTAATTGCAGGTATCTTTATAGCCGCATTTTTGATACCTGAAGGAGTATGGCAACTCGTCACAATTCTCGGAATTTGCGTTGTTTTTTTGATACCGTGCTTCTATGCATTAAAACTTGAAGTTAGCGTAGGTGCTTACAAGTGCAAAAATTGCGGTTACGAAATTGTTCCTACCTACAAAGAAGTGATGATGGCTATGCACAGAGGAACAACTCGTCACTTAAAGTGTCCTAAATGCAACAAACGCACTTGGTGTAAAAAAGTGTTGAAGAAGTAAATTCCAATTTGTCGAATAGCTAACCGCAGTACCGATCAACGGTACTGCGGTTGTGTTTTGCGGTTAGCGGCGGGAGCAAGCCCCCGCCCTACGATAGGAATAACATCCCTATCCGTAGCTGCCAAAAGGGTGACATTTTTTGGCAGAGGATGAGGGATTCGAATAACCTAAATCGTAACATGCCGGTGGCATGTTGCTCGCCGCCGGGAGATGGAAGCAACATAGACAAACTGGCATTATTTATTATGATAAAAGTGGGGCTGTATTTATTGCCAGTCTATGATAGAATAGCAATATACATTATTTGCGTAAGGAGAATCTCTATGGCATATCCTAAAATTTTGACGGTACAGGATATTTCCTGTGTGGGTCAGTGCTCACTGACGGTAGCACTACCTGTTATTTCTGCATGCGGTGTGGAAACCTGTGTATTGCCCTCTGCGGTGCTTTCGACCCATACAGCGGGCTTCAGCGGCTATACCTTCCGGGATCTGACAGATGACATACCCGCCATTAAGGACCACTGGAAAAAGGAGGGTATCACCTTTGATGCGATCTACACCGGCTATTTAGGCAGTACCCGCCAGATCAAATATGTAGTGGACCTGTTTCGTGAAGTGGGCGCAGACGGGTGCGTGAAGATCGTGGATCCTGCCATGGCGGATAATGGCAAGCTGTATGTTGGCTTTGACGGGGCTTTTGTGGAAGCAATGAAGGGCCTTTGCGGTAAGGCAGATTTTGTGCTGCCCAATCTGACTGAGGCATGCTTCCTGACCGATACGGAATATAAAGAGAAATATGATCGGGCGTATATTGATGCACTGCTGGAAAAGCTGATTGCGCTGGGCTGTAAAAATGTGGTGTTTACCGGCGTTTCCTATGCACCGGGCAGGACCGGCGTGGTGGTGCTCCAGAATGGTGAGTACGTATATTACGAACATGAGAAGCTGCCAAACAGCTGTCATGGAACCGGCGATATTTACGCCTCTGCCTTTGTGGGCGCACTGCTTCGGGGAAAGCAGGCCACTGAGGCGGCCCGGATCGCGGCGGATTTTGTTTTGGAATGTATAAGGGCAACCGCCACAGAGGAAAACCACTGGTATGGCGCTAAATTTGAACCGGTACTGGGTAAGCTGATCAAGACGCTGGAATGATGCATTGCCTTTAATGATTGCTGGATATAAAATGTAACAATCAATTTTTCAAATCTTGCGTAAAAGCTGTTAAGGCGTGCTACAGTCTAAAAACTGCGGCACGCCTACAACATTCCATTTTCTGAATTTGGGCATAAAAATGGGCGTGTACGGCACGCCCATTTTTTGTTAATTAGCCTTCAAAATCGGATTCCTCAGCCTGAACGGCAGCCTCTTCCGTTTTGGAAATCTGCGCTTCCGGTTCCATAGCTTCCAGATCTTCCAGATCCTCTGTGGCAACTTCGCAGCACTCGCCGTTATCACAGCAACATTCGCCCTCACAGCATGCATCCTGACAGCAGCCCAACAGTTTCTTAGCCCAGGCGACGATTTTGTCACCATAGGTGGCAACTACGTAGATCAAACCGGCAACAGCAGCCAGCGCTGCCAGGATCTTCATAATGGTACTAAATACTTTCATATAAATACCTCCTTTAATTTAGTTACCTGATATCAGTATAACCAAAGATAAGGAAAAATGCAATACAATTTATTACAGGAAATGGCAAAAGCATGAAATTGTTTAAAATTTAAACGTATCCATACATGCCCCGGACGCTCACCTCACCGGAGGTGACGGTACGGACGGTACCGTCTGCAAAGCGGACGATCAACCCCCCGTCTTCGTCCAGGTCAATAGCGGTGCCATAGCGCTTCCGGTCCCCTTGAAAAAGAACGATATCCTGATCCAAGGTCATGCAGTCTGTCCGGTAATGGGCCATAATCTGGGCTTTTTCTGTGAGCAGAAGCCGGTCTATTTTCACCAGTGCTTCGATCATAGCCGCGGCCAGACGGCAGGGAGGTACATCCTGACCGGAAACTGCGGACAGGGAAGTGGCAATGCTTCGCAGCTCCGGGGAGAAATCCTCGGCTGTTTGGCGGCAGTTGATGCCTATTCCGATAATTGCGAAATCTGTCAGCCCGGTTTTGAGATCCGGGGAAAGCTCTGTCAGAATACCACCCAGTTTTCGTTTGCCAAAAACCAGATCGTTGGTCCATTTGACCCTAGGTCGGAATCCGGCAATGTGCTCTATGGCATCACACATAGCCACCGCCGCGGCGCAGGTCAGATGCACCAGTGCCGCGGGCGAACATTGAGGACGCAGAATTACGGACAGGTAAACACCCATACCCTGGGGGGAGGTGAAGCTGCGACCCTTTCGGCCCCGGCCGTCAGTCTGGCTGCCTGCGATCAGTATAGTACCGTGGGGCGCACCGCTGCGGGCCAGTTCTTTTGCCCGGGTGTTGGTGGAATCAATGGTATCATACCAATACAGAGTGTCCCGCCAGGGACACTCTGCAGGGAGATAGGATAAAATCTCTTCTTTCATGGCTCAGGGAATATCAGGAACCACTTCTTCGGGCGGCGCATCCAGGATATCGGGCCGCCGCAGCAGGCTGCGGTAGTACTTAAAGAAGGTGGCATAATAATAACCATCTACAATTCGCTCATCCAAAACAAACTTTACATCGATATACTTTTTCTGGATTACACTGCCGTCCTCCTGCACTTCCAGCGCCCTGCGCTTGCAGCCGAAGGCACCAAAGACAGGCAGGTTGCCAAAGTCGTACAGATGGTGATAGATAGGTTGAATACCCAAAGAACCCATGGAGGTGAAGAACAGACTTCCGTGGAAGGGGCTCAGTTCCAGCAGGAACTTGGGGAGCAGACCAAAGTAATCCAACAGCTTCAGCAGCCAGACTACAAATTTTAGCAGGATACCGGGGATCAGATTGAAGTAATCAATCAGGTTGTCAATACCGGAGTCTAACTCTTGGGTGGCCTTGACACTTTCAATAGCGGCGTTGAGCTTGTTATAAACATCCTCTGCTGTATCCCGAGGTGTCAAATGGACCTTGATGGAAGTGTCCGGAGAATCCACGCTCATTTTCTTTTTGATGACCATGCAGTACTGAATGTCCTCGCCCCGGGAGTACACCTTTTGGCCGGAAATAAACCGGTTAAGCTGGGGATATTTAGCGACTCCACGGACATAGGCAGCCAGCAGCACATGGGTAATGCCGAAATCGGTCAAACCCTCCCGGCGCTTCTGACGGATATAGCGTTCGATATGAGAAATTTCAAAGGATTCCTCAAAAAAGTTGGAGCAGATGTTTCGCTCCCACTGGAAATACATGGTAATCTGCGCCATAGGAGACAGGGTGCGGATCCGGCGGCCATCGGTACGATCTCCCCAGGTGGGGTGGTATTCTCCGGCAGGATGGACCCGGATAGCAAATACCATGAACAGGAAGCCCAGGGTCATTAGCAGATCCGGCAGCAGATGGACAAGGGAAGGATAATCACCGGCGAGCAATGCTGTGCGGTTTAAGTACAGCAGTGCGGCAGCGGGGAATGCCATCAGCGGGATCAGCGCGATTGTCAGCTTTTCTCTGCCGCCGGTGATCTGGGTATAGATCACAGCCATGAAAAGCAGGCAAATAATGTACAAAGCCATTACCAGCTTATCGAAACCGAAGCCGGCAAAAACAAAGCAGTAGTAAACAGCGTACATCCAGACAGGGATCGCGGTTTTGTAGAACAGCTCTTTGCCGTTAATAAGGGCGATGAGCACATACAGCACGGTTGCTGTTACCGGCAGAACGATTTGGCTCCACACTTCCAGTGCATCCCCTGTCCCTTTCACACAGGCAATCACAATGCGGGCCACTGGCGAGCATACCATGCACAGCGCCACCAGCCATGACAGCAGGCTTTTACGGCTGACATAAAAATGTGCCTTCTTTTCCATAACAAGATCATTATAGCAAAAAACGACATATTTGGCAACAAAAATATCGCTGTTTTATAACAGCGATACGGAACTGCGTATACAGAAAAATTTGTATTGATCGGGCAGTTTTAGCACAGCTACTGTAGGGCGGGGGCTTGCTCCCGCCGTTTAAAACAGTAGGTTATTTTGCGGCGGGAGCAAGCCCCCGCCCTACAAAGGGTAGTACAAAACGGAGCGACAAACTGGAATCTGACTTTCTCAATAAATTGAGCCAGCGCCCCGAAGGACGCTGGCTGTGGGATCAAGCTTTTTTGGTGACCGTTTTGATGACAAAGAGGGTCAGCACAGTCAGCGCCGCGCCAATGGGCAGGACGATCCATGCACTCTGGATAAAGCCTGCGATCAGGAAACAGATGAAGGAGATTGCGGCAACGGTAATCGCATAGGAAAGCTGCGTGGATACGTGACTGATGTGATCGCAGCGGGCACCGGCAGAGGACATAATGGTGGTATCGGAAATGGGGGAGCAATGGTCACCGCAGACGGCACCGGCCAGACAGGCAGACATACCGATGACAGCCAAAGGTGTGCCGGCTTCAAATACGCTCAGTACGATGGGGATCAGGATGCCAAAGGTGCCCCAGGAGGTTCCGGTAGCAAACGCAATTCCACAGGCAACCAGGAAGATGATTGCGGGCAGGAAGCTCTGAAGGGTGCTGGCGTTTGCAAGGGCGTTCTGAACGAATGTATCGGAATCCAGAAGACCGGTCATATTTTTCAGAGCGGTTGCCATGGTGAGGATCAGGATAGCAGGGACCATTGCAATGAAGCCCTTTGGGACACAATCCATTGCCTCTTTAAAGGTCACAAGACGGCGCGCGACAAAGTAAACGATAATTCCAATCAGCGCGATCAAACCGCCCCAGGGAAGGCCAACCGTTGCGTCGGTATTGGAAAATGCGTCGATAAAGCCCAGGGAAGGATCGTAATTAGCGGAAGCAAAGACCCACTCTTCTCCCATGCATCTGCCCACATAAAACAGGGAGAATACACAGGTGGCAATCAGGAACAGAATAGGAATGATCAGATCAATGACTTTACCCTTGCTGGTTGCGGGTTCTTCGTCATCTTCGGCTTCGGCACTGCTGGCAACAGTGAACAGATCCCCCTGCAGTGCGTTCATCTCATGCAGCTTCATGGGGCCGTAGTCGAACTTCATAAGGGTAATGGCGATGATGAAAACAAAGGTAAGCAAAGAATAGAAATTAAAGGGAATCGCCTGGCAGAAAAGGGCAATGCCCTGACCGTCGGGCGCGTAAGAGGCAACGGCAGCCGCCCAGGAAGAGATGGGCGCGATCATACAGACCGGAGCAGCAGTAGCGTCGATCAGATAGGCAAGCTTGGAACGGGATATCTTTGCCTGGTCAGTTACGGGGCGCATGACTGCACCTACTGTCAGGCAGTTAAAGTAGTCATCGATAAAAATAAGTACACCGAAGCAGAAGGTGGCCAAAGCCGCGCCGACCTTGGTTTTTACATGCTTTGCAGCCCAGTTTCCAAAGGCTCTGGAGCCGCCGGCTTTGTTGATGAGGGCAACAATAACGCCCAGCAATACCAGGAATACGAAAATACCGGCTGTTCCGGAAACGGCGTCGATAAAGCCGGTGGTCACGACAGAATCCGCAGTATGGATCGGATTAAAACCGGTGTAAAGCAGACCACCCACAACGATGCCCACAAACAGGGAGGAATATGCCTCCTTTGTGAGTAATGCAAGGCCAATCGCAACTACCGGCGGAAAGAGCGACCATAGCGTTCCGACAGGGGTGGTAACAGAGCCCGTAAAGGCACAAAGCACGCCGAAAGCAATAACGAAAGCAATGATAAGCACTTTGGGAAGGATCTTTTTTGCTGTCATAATAAAACCTCTCTTTATCAGTTTATTAATTAATGTATGAGTACCCAAGGGTAAACAACAACTTAAAGACTGGCCTTGACCGCAGCCAGATGCGCCGGGGTAGTGCCGCAGCAGCCGCCCAGCAGAGTGGCACCCATGGCGCTGCAGCTTGCCAGAATATTGGCAAACTCTGCCGGTTCCATGGGGTAATGGGGAAGACTGTCCAGACCGATCACCGGCGTGCCCGCATTGGGTTTGCATGCCAGCGGGCCTTTGACATACCGGCGCAGCTTGCTGACCAGATAGGGAGTCATCATGTCCGCCGAAACGCAGTTAAAGCCTACAGCGGCAGCCCCGGTCTCCTCCAGCTCCTGCAGAACCGGGCCGGCGTCCATGCCGGAGAACAAGGAGCCGTCAGCCTGCATGGTAAAGGTATACATGGCAGCCCCGGCACCTTCCAGCTCGACAGCGGTCAGGATAGCCTCCGCTTCCTGGGGATAGAGCAAGGTTTCGGCAGCCAGCAGGTCCGCGCCGCCGTCTATAAGTCCCCGGATCTGGCGGCGGGAATTTTCTACCAGAAGGTCAAATTTGTCCGGATCCCAACTGTCTGTAAAGGCGGCCAGGGTGGTCAGATCGCCGGCTACCAGGCATTCCGGGGCAGCAGAGCGGCTCAGACTGACCAAGTGGGCATTGATTGATTCGGTTTGCTTTGCCAGATTTACCCGCTCCAGGGCGATGGGCTGTGCCTGAAAGGTGGGGGCATATAAGATCTGACAGCCTGCTTGGGCATACTGCCGCTGCAGTGTCACCAATGCTTCCGGGTTAGCCAGAATCCATTCTTCGCTGCAGCAGCCCCGGGGCATCCCCGCCTTTTGCAGATTAGAACCGGTAGCACCATCCAAAAGACACACACCGGACGCAATCAATTTATGAAACTGTTCTTTTGAGAGCATGGTGTATTCCTCATATCTAGTAGGATAAACTAAACTTGTATTTTTTTGCTGTTTTCACACAGCCGTTGTAGGGCGAGGGCTTGCCCCCGCTGCCGATAACCTGCTATTTGAAACGGCGGGAGCAAGCCCCCGCCCCACAAAAGATGCGGAATTGAGCGAAAAACTGATATTTGGAAGTATTATAATCCAAGTTGGGAAAGATTGCAACAGTGATTGACGATAATTAGAAAATCTGCTAAACTGAGGAAAATTACAGAAGGAGAAGAATTGCATGAAGAAAAGCGTTTTAAGAGAATATGCCCGGTTGATTGTCCGCTGCGGTGTGAATGTGCAGAAAGGACAGGAAGTGCTGATTCAGACAGATCTGGACCAGCCGGAATTTGTTAAGCTGGTGGTGGAGGAAGCCTATAAGGCCAAGGCAAAGGAGGTTACGGTCCAGTGGAGCTATCAGCCTTTGCAGAAAATCCACACCCGCTATCAGTCTGTGAAGACCCTGGGCCAGGTGAAGGAATGGCAGAGGGCGCGGCAGCAGCATTATTGCGATGTTCTGCCTTGCCGCATATATTTAATGAGTGAGGACCCGGATGGCCTGAAGGGTGTGGATATGAAGAAGATGGCCCAGGCCCGTCAGCTTAGCTATCCGATACTCAAGCCCTATATGGATCAGCGGGAGAATAAGCAGCAGTGGTGTATTGCGGCAGTTCCCGGTGCTGCTTGGGCAAAAAAGGTATTTCCCGGTCTGCCTAAGGGGAAAGCAATGGAAAAGCTGTGGGAAGCGATCCTGTATACCTCTAGGGTAAATGAAGATCCGATTCAGGCATGGGAGCAGCATAACGGGGAGCTGAAGGCTCGCTGTGACTATCTGAACAGTTTGGGGATTGAAAGCTTGCACTATACTGCCGACAATGGCACTGACCTGACCGTGGGTATGATCCCGGAGGGGTGCTTCCGGGGGGGCGGCGATACCAGCCTGCAGGGGATCTATTTTAATCCCAATATCCCAACAGAGGAGTGCTTTATTTCTCCGATGAAGGGAAAGGCAGAGGGGATTGTCTACGCTACCAAGCCATTGAGCTATCAGGGGCAGCTGATCGAGAATTTCTGGATGCGCTTTGAAAACGGTAAGGTGGTGGAGGCGCGTGCGAAAAAGGGTGAGAAGCTGCTCAATACCCTGATTGCCATGGATGAGGGCTCGGCCTATCTGGGAGAGTGCGCACTGGTGCCGGAGGCCAGTCCTATTGCAGAAAGCGGATTGCTGTTTTACAATACGCTCTTTGACGAAAATGCCGCCTGTCACTTGGCGTTGGGTATGGGCTTTGCGGATACCATCCGGGATTTTCAGGATAAGACCCTGGAAGAATGTCGGGCTTTGGGCATTAACGATTCCATGATCCATGAGGACTTTATGATTGGCTGCGCCTCTATGAATATTGATGCGACTACCCGGGATGGCAAGGTTGTCCCCATCTTCCGGAACGGCAATTGGGCATTTTAAACCGCAGACAGGACTTTTTCTGTTGTGTTGCAGAAGAAAAAAGCAAAAATCCAAAAAAAACACTTGCAATCTGGATATTCCTGTGTTATGATATCCGGGCGATTAAAGATTGCTGGGGGTTTTATGCCCTTTAACTGATAAGAAAGAGGTGAACAACATGAAGGAAGGTATCCATCCCAATTACGAACAGACCACGATTCGATGCGCCTGTGGCAATGTCTTTACGACCGGTTCCACTAAGAAGGACATCAGAGTTGAAATCTGCTCCAAGTGCCACCCTTTCTATACCGGCAAGCAGAAGCTGGTTGACACCGGTGGACGTGTTGACCGTTTCAACAAGAGATTTGGCCTGAAGTAAGACGAAATCCGCACTGCGTTCTTGTGGTGCGGATTTTTTGTATAATTTTGTCGCAAATGTTGTCTGGAAGCGGGTTTGTGTGGTATAATAACTGCGAAAAACAGTTATTATACCGAATTATCGCCATTTTCCTCCCCGGCTTTGCCGGGAACCGGAAAATATGGCTGTATTATACCATTTCGTTTGCACTTCATGGTATAATAGCAAATATGAGCATAAACATTTGATGTTGGAGGATCCATGGAATCAAATTTTGAAACGAAGCAGGAGCGGGCGGTGCTGGTGGGCTTGAACGCAGACTGTTTTACAAAAGCCCAGACAGCAACAGATGAGACATTGGAAGAGCTGGAGGCCCTGTTGGAAACGGCCGGTGGCTTCTGCACCGGAAAGGTCCTGCAGAACCGGCATACACCGGATGCCCATAGCTTTATCGGTGAAGGCAAGGCTCAGGAAGTGAGAATGTTGGTGGAGTTTACAGAAGCCACCATGGTAATTTTTGATAACGAGCTGTCACCCGGACATATTCGGGCACTGGAGGAGATTCTGGGTGTAACGGTGCTGGACCGCAGCGCCCTGATTCTGGATATTTTTGCCCAGCGGGCCAAGACCCGGGAGGGACGGCTGCAGGTAGAACTGGCTCAGTATAAATACCTGCTGCCCCGGCTGTCTGGTATGGGCAAGAGCCTGTCCCGACAGGGTGGCGGCATCGGTACCAGAGGCCCTGGTGAGACTAAGCTGGAATCCGACCGGCGGCATATCCGGGAGCGGATCGCCCGCCTGCAGACAGAGTTGGAGCAGGTGCGGCAGGTTCGGGGCGTGCAGCGGGAGCGGCGGATGAAAAACTCTGTGCCGGTAGTAGCGATTGTAGGTTATACCAACGCGGGGAAGTCCACACTTTTGAATCAACTGACCGATGCGGGCATCCCTGCCAATAACCGTCTGTTTGACACGTTGGATACCACATCCCGGCAATTGACAGTTTCAGATAATCTGGATGTAATCCTGTCGGATACGGTTGGCTTTATTGCAAAGCTGCCCCATCATTTGGTGGATGCATTCCGGGCAACACTGGAGGAACTGGAATATGCAGATCTGCTGCTGCATGTGATCGACTCGGCTGACCCCAACCGAGAGGAGCATATCCAGGTGGTGGACAGCTTGATTGGAAAGCTGGCCAAGCCCGGCACAAAGGTACTGCGGTGCTATAATAAGGCAGACCTGGTCAGCCCGGAGGATATTCCTGTTGGAGATGATGTGGTAAAGATATCCGCCCGCAGCGGCGCGGGGATGGATGCGCTTTTAAAGGCAATCGAAGCCGCTTTGGGACACAGTCGCCATCATATTGTGGTGACGCTGCCCTATTCCATGGGCGGCATGGTGGATACCCTGCACAGCAGCGCCCAGGTGCTGCAGGTGGACTACACCGGCGAGGGAATCCTGGTGGAAACGATCGTGGACCCGATCCTTTATGGCAGGCTGAAGGACTATATCACGAAGGAGTGTTAAGGCTTGGACGAATATCTGGTTCCCACCGGCTTTGGTGAGGACGAGTTTGTGGAAAAGAAGTCCCGCTTTATCGGAAGAGTTTGGCCTGTGGAAACGGAAGAGGAAGCACTGGCCCGGATCCAGGAGATGAAGAAGCAGCATTATGATGCCACCCACAACTGTTGGGCCTATGTGATCAAGGACGGGCCTATGCGATTTTCCGATGACGGCGAGCCGGGCGGCACCGCGGGCAATCCCATGATGCAGGTGCTGCAGCGGGAACAGCTCTATAATGTGGTCTGTGTAGTGACCCGGTATTTTGGAGGGGTGTTGCTTGGAGCCGGCGGTTTGGTGCGGGCCTATACCAAGGGCGCGAAAATCGCTGTGGACGCGGCGGGAAAATCCATGAAGCGGGTCTGGTCGGTGCTGTATGTTCCCTGTCCTTACACCTTTTACGAGCGGGTGAAGCTGGAAGTGGCAGCCTTTGGGGGCATCCTCCGGGACACCCAGTTCGGCGCAGAGGTGGAATTGGAAATTTTGGTGGCCCGGGAGCAGACCCAGACGTTTTTAGGCAGACTGACAGATATGACTTCCGGGACGGTGGAAGGTATGGAAACAGGGCAGGAGTACAGAGCCTTCCCTGTGGGAACTACATAAAAGAGGGGGAAATCATGACACTGCGGGAAGAACAGGAACGGCAGGAGCATCTGCGGTTTGACCTGAAGGCGGCTTTTTCAGATCAAAGCCGGGGAAGACTGCAGCCTGTGGAAACAGAGCATGAGGATGTGCGCACCTGCTATCAGCGGGATACGGATCGAATCGTCCACTGTAAGGCCTTTCGGCGGCTGATGCACAAGACGCAGGTGTTTTTATGCCCGGAAGGTGACCATTATCGAACCCGGATGACTCATACCATCGAGGTGGCACGGATCGCCCGGACCATTGCCCGGGCACTGAATTTAAATGAGGCACTGGCAGAGGCTGCCGCCATGGGGCACGATTTGGGCCATACTCCCTTCGGCCATGCGGGAGAAGGTGCCCTCAGTGAGGTGATGGGCCAGCCCTTCCGCCACAATGAGCAGAGCCTGCGGGTGGTGGATGTTTTGGAAAACAGTGGCGCCGGGTTAAATCTGACCTACGAGGTGCGCATGGGTATTCTGGGCCACACAGGTGCGTTTGTTCCGGAAACGATGGAATGTCAGATCGTTCGCCGTGCAGATCAGATTGCTTATGTGAACCACGATATTGATGATGCCATGCGGGCCGGGATTCTTCAGAATTCAGACATCCCGAAATCAATCGCCAGGATTTTGGGGAACAGCCATTCAGAGCGTATCAATACATTGGTATGTGATGCGGTGAATACTTCCCGGGAAGCCGGCAGGGTAACGCTTTCACCCCAGGTGGATCAGGCGCTGACAGAACTGCGGTCATTTATGTTTGAGCGTGTTTACCGGAATCCGGTGGCCAAGAGTGAGGAGACCAAGGCGAAGGATATGCTCAAACGGCTGTATGAATACTATTACAAGCATCCGGAGGCAATCCCCACGGATTTTCAGCCCCAGCTTTCCTTCGATGGTATGGAGCGTACTGTGTGTGATTATATTGCCGGCATGACCGATAAGTACGCGGTGGACAAATATACGGAACTTTTTATCCCAATGGGCTGGCATGTCCGGGGATAATGTGGTATAATCAATTATTCTAAGCAGTAAATTTGTATTTATCGGGCAGTTTTAGCACAGCCCCCGCCCTACAATGGGTAGTACGAAACGGCCCGATAAACTGAAATTGACGTTACGGAAGGAGGCACAGACTATGGCGTTTGCACCATCGTTTATTGATGAATTGGTAGCCCGCAATCCAATCGAGGATGTAGTGGGGCAGTATGTGAGTCTGAAACGTTCGGGTTCCAATATGTTTGGTCTTTGCCCATTCCATGGGGAAAAAACCGCCTCATTTTCTGTGGCTCCGGACAAGGGAATCTACTATTGCTTTGGCTGCCATAAGGGTGGCGGGCCGGTCAATTTTATGATGGAGATCGAGGGGCTGAGCTATCCCGATGCGGTCCGGGCGCTTGCCAAAAGGGCAGGCATGGAAGTGCCGGAGGACGAACAGTATCAGAACCGTTACCGGCAGCAGGAGCGGCTTTGGGCACTAATGAAGGAAGCCGGGCGGGTCTTCCATGAGCAGCTCTACACACCGGCGGGCGCGGATTGCCTTGCATATGTACAGAAGCGGGGACTGAGTAAAGCGATTGTGACCCGGTTTGGCATAGGCTTTGCGCCTGATTCCTGGAGCGCGCTGGTGGATGCTATGCGCAAGAAGGGTTATACGGATCAGGAGCTGCGGGATGCGGACCTAGTGGGAGAGAAGAATGGACATATCTATGACCGGTTCCGCAACCGGCTGATGTTCCCGATTTTTGACGTTCGAGGGAATGTGATCGGTTTTGGCGGGCGTGTGCTGGATGATTCCAAGCCCAAGTATCTGAACTCCAATGAAACTTTGATATTTAATAAGAGAAAAAATCTCTTTGGTCTTAATTTTGCGAAAAAGACCAAACAGCCCAATATTATTCTGGTTGAGGGCAATATTGATGTGGTAACGCTGCATCAATACGGCTTTGATAATGCGGTGGCATCTTTAGGTACTTCTCTGACGGAGGAGCAGGTGAATCTGTTGAGCCGCTATACGGAGCAGGTGGTCCTGACCTATGATGGAGATGAGGCCGGACAGCGAGCTGCCCAGAGGGCGATCCCTATGCTGGAAAAGGCCGGGATTCAGGTGAAGGTTCTGCAAATGAAGGACGCCAAAGATCCGGATGAGTTTCTTCATAAATTTGGCGCGGATCGCTTCAGGCTTCTGTTGGAGGATTCGTCTAATCGGGTGGAGTATCAGCTGAACGCTATCCGCAAAAAGTATGATTTACGGGAAGATGATCAGAAAATCCGCTATGTGCAGGAGGCCGCAGAGCTGATCTGTTCTCTGGACAGTTCCATTAAGCGTGAGGTCTACGGCAGCCGGGTAGCAGAATCCGCCGGCATCAGTGCCGAAGCTATGAAGCTGGAAGTAAACAAGGCCTTTAAGCGGCGGATTGCCCGGGAGAAAAAGAAGCAGGAGCAGATTGATCTGGCGCCGGTCAGGGCCTTACAGCCCAAAGAGCGCTCTATCCGTTATGATAATGTGAAGTCGGCAGTGGCAGAGGAAAACGTGATCGCGCAAATATTGCAGGAGTCTGCCTTGTTGGAGCAAACTGGGGCATTAACTGGTGAGAAATTTTCAGTCAGCCTGCTGGGTCGGGTATTCTTCCAGCTTCAGCAGCGCTATCAGCAGGGGCTGGATGTATCACTGGCAGTGTTGGAAGAACTGACACCGGAAGAGATGTCCTATGTGACAGGCATCGCCCAGCGCCGGGAAGGGCCGGTCAATGAAAAGGCCTTTGCCGACTGCGTGCGGACTGTTTTGGCAGAGCATCAGAGTGCCGGTGTCAGCAGCGATGATGACCTGATGGCGCTTCGCGATCAATATAGGGAAAGAAAAGGAACAAAGGCATGAGCACAGCCCTTTGCGAGAAGGATAATGAGACAGTGGTAAGCGCCGGAGAGGATGATGTTCGTCAATACCTGCGGGAGATTCGGCAGTATCCGCTTTTAAGCCCCGAACAGGAAAAGGAACTGGCGAAGCGGTGTGCAGCCGGGGACGAGGAGGCCATCCGCACTATGGTCAATTCTAATCTGCGGTTGGTGGTGTCGGTGGCAAGGGAATATATGGGCCGGGGAGTGCCACTGCTGGATATGATCCAGGAGGGCAGTATTGGTTTGCTGACAGCTGCCAGAAAATTTGATTATACGCTGGATTACCGGTTCTCTACATATGCCACCAAATGGATCCGACAGGGCGTTAGCCGGTGTGCGTTGGAGCACGGAGGACTGATCCGTGTGCCCAGACATACGGCAGAGCGGATCCGAAAGCTGCTGTATTCCAGAAAAGAACTGCAGCAGCAGGGACAAATACCCACCGTAGAGCGAATGGCCCGGCACAGCCATATCCCCGTAAAAAAAGCGGAAGAGCTGTTGCGGCTTTTGCCGGAGGTCTGTTCGCTGGATGCTTCCTCCGGGGAAGACGATGGCACATTGCAGCTGCTGCTGGAGAATATACACGCGCCTCAGCCTCAGGAGGAGTTGGTCCGGCAGGAGATGAGACGTACGCTGGAAGCCTTGCTTGGGATGCTTTCTGAGCGGCAGCAGCAGGTGCTGCGGCTGCGCTTCGGTATGGAAGATGGCGAGTGCCATACGCTGGAGCAAATCGGGGCTGTACTTGGAATATCCAAAGAGCGGGCCCGGCAGATTGAGCATCAGGCGGTGGACAAGCTACAGAAATTGGGTGCAGGTTTGGGATTGGAGGATTTCCTGGGATGATGGAATTTATATTTGAACAAAGCACTTGGGAAACTGAGATTGAGAAATTGCAGCCAGGAAAAAGCCTGTCCGCAGTCAGATTTCTGACTATGGTGGAAGACGCATCGGAAACGGAGCTGGAGGATGCGTTCGCGGAGCTGGAGGAAAAGAAAATCGCACTGGATATCACATCCTTGCCAGCGATCGTCCTCTCAGGGGAATTTGCTGCGCGCCTGCGGCAGGAGCAACAGATGGTTAGTCAAGGCAAGCTGCTGGAGGGATTGGAAGAAAATGACCCGCTCCGGCTGCATTTGGAGGAAGTCTCCCGGACACCGGCAGCAGGAGATGTGGAACGGTTAGCGCAGGAATACGCGTCGGGAAAGGAAGCGGTTTCCGAACGCCTGGTGGCGCTGCGGCTGAGCCGTGTTGTGGAATTGGCAATGGCGCATACAGGGAAGGGCGTGCTGCTGCTGGATCTGATTCAAGAGGCCGGCTTGGGCTTGTGGCAGAGCATCCTGCACTATCACGGCGGTAATTTTGAAGCACACAGCGACTGGTGGATCCGGCAATATCTGGCAAGAGCTGTCGTTGTACAGGCCCGTTCTGCAGGTCTGGGACAAAAGCTGCGGCAGGGCATGGAAGATTACCGGGATGTGGATCAGCGTCTGCTGGCTGAATTGGGCCGCAACCCCACACTGGAAGAAATCGCCGATGCAATGCACATAACTCCAGAGAATGCGGCGGTGTTTGCCTCAATGGTAAATATGGCAAGAAGCAAGCAACAAATCGAGATCTCCCGGGAGGAGACAGAACCCTCGCCAGAGGACGATCAGGCGGTGGAGGATACAGCGTATTTTCAGAGCCGTCAGCGGATTTTGGAGTTGCTTTCTATCTTGACGGAGCAGGAGGCAAAGCTGTTAAGTCTTCGATTTGGGCTGGAGGGCGGCTTGCCCCTAAGCCCGGAGGACACTGGGAAAAAGCTTGGCTTGACCCCGGAAGAGGTTGTGAAAATGGAAGTAGCAGCCCTTGCCAAATTAAGAAAATAAGAAAAAATAGATTTGTATTGATCGCTCTGTTATGGTGAAACCCATTGTAGGGGAGGGTCAAAACCCTCTCCTACAACGAGTAATACGAGCAGAGCGATAAACTGAAATTTGCAAGTTAAATCAAATAGAAGGAAGGTTTTACTTATGGCAAAGACATATGCAATTGCAATTGACGGACCTGCCGGTGCGGGCAAGAGCACCATCGCCAAGGCACTGGCTAAGGAATTGGGCTTCCGTTATGTGGACACAGGCGCTATCTACCGCACAGTGGCTTATTTTTTGGATCTGCTGGGTGTCAGCCCCAAGGATGTGGACGGTGTGGAGCGCTATATTGATGAGCTGACCATTGACATCCAATACGATGAAGAAGGCAAGCAGCATATGCTGATGAACGGAATGGATGTAACGGACGAGATTCGTACCCAGGACATTTCTCAGAAGGCGTCCCTGGTTTCCGCCCACCCGGTGGTGCGGGAGGTGCTACTGGATATGCAGCGGGACGTGGCCCGGAAAAATAATGTAATTATGGATGGCCGGGATATCGGTACAGTAGTCCTGCCTAAGGCCGATGTGAAGATCTTTTTAACTGCGTCAGTGGAAGTCCGGGCGAAACGCCGTTATGAGGAGCTGATTGCCAAGGGACAAAAGGCTCAGCTTGCGCAAATTCAAAAGGAGATCGAGCAGCGGGACTATCAGGATACCCACCGTCCCATCGCACCTCTGAAAATGGCAAGGGATTCCGTGAAGCTGGACACCTCTGACCTGGATATCCCAGGTGTGCTGGCAGAAATGAAGCGGATCATTGGGGAGAAGCTGCCTCTATGAGCGTTCAGGTTGCAAAAAATGCCGGGTTTTGCTTTGGGGTGAACCGGGCAGTGGAACTAGTGGAGCAGGCAGCCAAGACAGGAAAGCGGGTATGTACGCTGGGGCCCATTATCCATAACCGGCATGCGGTGAAACATTTTGAAGAAATGGGCGTGAAGGTGATTAATGCCCCGGAGCAGGCTCAGCCCGGGGATACGGTAATCGTGCGCTCTCATGGCGTGACCAGAGCGGTATATGAACGGCTGGAGCAGCAGGGCGCGGAGATCATTGATGCTACCTGTCCGTTTGTCAAACGGATTCATGGGATTGTCAGCACTGCGGAGGAAGAAGGAAGGCTTCCTGTGATTATTGGCACGCGGTCTCACCCGGAAGTAGAGGGGATTGCGGGTTGGTGCACAAAATGTGAAATTTTTGAGACGCCGGAAGAACTGGAAAACTGGGCAAAATCGGCCGAAGAAAGGGTAAATTTGCCAATTTGCATGGTTTGCCAAACGACTTCTACAGAATCTTTGTGGAAAACGTGCGCAGAAATCGCGAAAAAACAGTTTACTAACTTAAAAATTTTTGATACAATATGTAAGGCTACTGAATTTCGGCAAAGGGAAGCGGCTCAATTGAGCGCAAATTGTCAGGCAATGGTGGTTGTTGGCGATACCCACAGCTCCAACACCGGCCGGCTTGCCATGATTTGCCGGGAACACTGCGACCGTGTTGTGCTGGTAGATAATGCCAGCGAGTTGAACCCGGAATATTTTCGCGGTGTGCATACTGTTGGAGTCACTGCCGGTGCGTCTACACCGGCGTGGATTATAAAGGAGGTCAATAAGACTATGAGCGAAATTACGAATGTTGAGGCTGTACAGGAGGAGAACTTTGAGGAACTTCTCGAACAGTCCATCAAGACTTTAAATACAGGAGACAAGGTTACAGGTATCGTTACCGGTATCGGCAATACCGAAGTCCAGGTTGATCTGGGCACCAAGCACGCCGGCTACATTCCCTACGACGAAGTCAGCACCGATGCTTCTGTGAAGCCCGAGGATGTTTTGAAGCTCGGTGATGAGATTGAGGTCTTTGTGGTGCGTGTCAACGATCAGGAAGGTACTGTACAGTTGAGCAAGAAGAAGCTGGACGGTATGAAGGTATGGGAGGAAATGTCCGCATGGTGTGAAGAGAAGGCCACTGTTGATGGCACTATCACCGAGGAGAATAAGGGTGGCCTGGTCGCCAATGTGAAGGGCATCCGTGTCTTTATCCCCGCTTCTCAGTCCGGTATTGCCAAGGGCGGCGATATGACTGGTATGGTAGGCAAGGCTGTGCAACTGAAGATCACCGAGGTCAACCGTGCACGCCGCCGCGTGATTGGCTCCATTCGTGCGGTTACTTCTGAGACTCGCAAGGCTGCCCAGGAGAAGATCTGGAATGAGATCGAAGTGGGTGCTAAGTATCACGGCACTGTTAAGTCCCTGACTTCCTATGGCGCTTTTGTGGATATCGGCGGTGTTGACGGCATGGTTCACGTTTCTGAGCTGAGCTGGAACCGGATCAAGACCCCTGCTGATGTTGTGAAGGTGGGCGATGAGATTGATGTTTATGTGATCGCTTTTGATCCTGAGAAGCACAAGATCTCTCTGGGTTATAAGACAGCTGAAATGAATCCCTGGAATCAGTTCATGACAAACTACAACGTAGGTGACGTTGTGGATGCCAAGATCGTGAAGCTGATGACTTTTGGCGCGTTTGCTGAGATTCTTCCCGGTGTTGACGGCCTGATCCACATTTCCCAGATCGCGGACAAGCGTATCGGCAAGCCCGAGGACGTGCTGAGCGAGGGCCAGGAGGTCCAGGTCAAGATC
>JAZNIG010000048.1:0-10965 GCA_045577355.1 Faecousia sp.
ACTCTGTTCAAAAAATATTAACAAGTCACAAAATGACTCATTTGTGACATGGAATTCCAATAATTCCCATAAAATAATAACACAATCACCAAAATGGTTGCGAAACCGTAAAATTGTGATATAGTATCAGAAACAGGAAATGGGGGATTGGATGTACAAACAGTGCAGAACAGAACAGTCGGCATCCCGACAGCGGCAGCTGGAGCAGGGGCTTCTGCAGCTTATGCAGGTAAAGCGATATGAAGAGATCTCCATCAGCGACCTGTGCCAAAGAATGAAGGTTCCCCGCAAGTCTTTTTACCGTTATTTTTCCAGTAAGGATGGGGCTTTGTTTGCGCTGCTGGATCATACCATGCTGGATTTTTATGAGGGCGGCTTCCACTGTCCGAACAGGGGTACAGCCTTGGGAGATTTGGATCACTTTTTTGTTTTCTGGTATGAGCATCGGGATTTATTGGACGCGCTGAAGCGTAGTGGCCTGAGTGGAATTCTGGTGGAGCGGGCCACGGCACTGGCCCAGCGGGAACGGCTGATGCCAGACAAAATCAGAACTTGGCCTGTAAGCCAGCAGGGATTGGCCTTATCCTTTGCGTTATGCGGTCTGATGTCTATGATTATCCATTGGCATCATCAGGGGTATCAGGTAACACCTGCTGAAATGACCAGACTGGCTGGTTCTATCCTTACAAGGCCGCTGATCGCGCTTTGAGAATATGCCTGTCTTTGTGGATATTGCGCAAAGATGGGCATGTTATTTTGTATATGGGGTGTCACAGTTGTGGCATTTTGCTGCTTGTACCGGGAAAACCGGCAGGGTACAATGTACCATAGAAAACAATAAACAAGGAGCGTAGAATTATGGCACAATTTGTAAAGCTGCAATGTAGCGGCCTGGAGGCCCTGCGGAGCATGGACGAGCGGTTGGTTTCTTACAATGTTGAAATGACAGAGGTTACCGGCGGCACCTTCTGGAAGGCCTACACCGATGCCCAGGTGGATGGTACAGAGGCGTTCCCTGTAATTAAGGATTGGTCCAATATGGGGAATCTGCAGCAGTGGTACGATCCCATTGACACGAAAAACCCCAGGCTTATTAAGCTGGCCAAGGAACTGGGCACTGCTTGGGTTCGGGTCTCCGGCACCTGGGCCAACAAAACCTATTACGATTTTGACGGCCATACAGGCGGAAAAGTACCGGAGGGCTTTCAGAATCTGCTGACCAAGGATCAGTGGCTGAGTCTGCTGGACTTTGTAAAGGCTGTAGATGGCAAGCTGTTGGTCTCCATTGCCAATTGCCCCGGCATCCATGCCGCAGACGAGCCCATGCCTTTTGAACAGGCAGATCTGTTGTTTCGGACCTCCAAGGAGTACGGTGTGCCTATTTCTGCTGCGGAATTCACAAACGAGCCGAATCTGATCGCCCTCAGCGGACTGCCCCAGGGATATACCGCGGCAGATCATGCAAGGGATCATGATCTGTTTGGCGCATGGCTGAAGGAGAATTACCCGGAGTGCCTGTTTGTAGGCCCCTGTACAGTGGGTGATATTGATATGTTCGGCGTGGGCATGGAAGGCGCAGGCGGCGGTATGGCAGCCGGCTTTGATATTGTGACCACCGAGCAGCTTTTGGGCGATTACAAGTCCCAAATGGATGTATTCAGCTATCACTACTACAACGGTGTTTCTGAGCGGGGCGCGGCCATGGGCGGTCACTGGCCTTATGAAGCCTGCCTGACAGAGCAGTATCTCAGTGTGGCGGCGAACTGTGCCCGCCAGTATACCGCCCGGCGGGACAAGTATGTGCCCGGCGGCCAGCTCTGGGTCACGGAATCCGGCGACGCAGGCTGCGGCGGCAATACCTGGGCCTCTACCTATGCAGATGTACCCAGAACCCTGAATGAACTGGGTGAGTTTTCTACGGTAACGGACGGTGTGATCTTCCATAATACCCTGGCTTCCTCTGACTACGGCTTTTTGAAGCATGGCACGTTTGAGCCCCGTCCCAACTACTTTGCGGTGCTGTTGTGGAACCGGCTGATGGGTCCCACTGTTTACGCTTCCGGTGAAGCCGTTCGGGAGGGCGCGCATGTCTATGTGCACTCCCGCAAGGATCGCAAGGACGGCTATGTGTATCTGATCATTAATAATGCTCAAGATGCTACCACCGTGGAGCTTCCCGAGGCAGCAGAGGCCTATGTACTGACTGGGGAGAAGGGCTTACGCAGCCGTGTCATGTGTCTGAACGGCAAGCCACTTGCACTGGGCGAAAATGATAGCTTACCTGCTTTGACAGGGGTTAAGCTGCCTGCCGGCAAGACGGAATTGCCTGCCGGTGCCTGTGCGTTCTATGTAATTTAAACCATCACATAATCCCCGCAGCAAAAAGCTGCGGGGATTATTCGTGGAATGTCAAAATTCAGTTTGTCTGGCTGTTTGAAATCCTTGTTGTAGGGGCGTTACGGGCTTGTCAGAGCCCGGAGCTGCTGGGCAATGGTACAGCTTGGGGTATGGGGGCAGGATTCATAACAACAATCCACTTCCAGAAGCCGGTGGTCTTCGGTGACAGCTGCCACCATGCGGGATTCGTCTGTAGTGCGGCAGTAACCGCTAAAAAAATGCTCCTGCTCCATATTAGGCATCCTCCGTGATGCAGAAGCCCATAGGGCTTAAGGATAGCCAGGCCGGCGCGATGGCTTGCAGATTGCGGGCATAAAGAACTGTGCCTGCCGGAATTTGCCATATATCACCGCTGCGGTTGACATAAATCCTGAGTGTTTTTCCGTTAAAGCTGCGGCGAAAGCCCAGCCTTTGATGGTCAGCCTGAAAAAAGTCCAGATTACCTAACCGCAGAGTCTCCTGTGCTTTTCGAAGCTGGCCCAAGATCCGATAATGTGCCAGCAAATCCGGGTCTTCCTGCCCCCAGGGGTAGGTTCGGCGGTTGAAAGGATCCTTATATCCTTCCATACCGGCTTCGTCAGCATAGTACAAGCTAGGTGCCCCAGGGAGCATATACTGCAGGAAGGAGGCCATCAGCAGCCGTTCTTCTGCAATAAAGCGCTGGGAGCGCGACAGACGGCGGTGGGCCTGTTCGGCACGACTTCCGTCAAAATCATCAACCAATGCGGTCAGAATTCGGGGGGTATCATGGGTGCCAAGCAGATTCATATTGCACTGCAGGACCTGAGGAGGATAGTTTTCCAAGATTGTCATGACGGTTTCCTTGAAGTTACGGCCATCATCCCGGTCTTTTAAGAAGTTCAAAATAGCAGTGCGGAAGGGGTAATTCATGCAGGAATCCAGTACACCGTCCACGAAATAGCGGCGGCGGACACCGTAAGCCTCCTTCTTGGAGGCATCCTCCCAGACTTCGCCAATTAGCAGGGCATCGGGCCGGATCTGCCGGATACGGTCCTTCAGAAGCTTTACAAACTCGTTGGGCAGTTCATCAACCACATCCAACCGGAAGCCGTCTGCACCCAGTTTGAGCCAGTGGGCGACGACAGAATCCTCGGCTGTGATGATGTAATCCACAAAGCCAGGATCCATTTTCTTGACAGTAGGCAGCGTATCAAAGCCCCACCAGCTGGTGTAGCAATCCGGATATTTTTGGAAGTTATACCAGGAAAAATAGGGAGAATATGGGGTGCAGTATGCGCCCCGCCCCCCAAAGGTGCGGTCTTTGTCAAAATACAGACTGTTGGAGCCGGTGTGGGAATATACGCCGTCCAGGATCACCCGGATGCCCCGATCATGGGCAGCCCTGCACATAGCCTGAAAATCTGCCACCGTGCCCAGCATAGGGTCCGGGGTCTTATAGTCACCGGTATCATAGCGGTGGCTGGAAAAGCTTTTGCTGATGGGATTCAGATATAAAATAGTAGTACCCAGGGAGGCAATATAGTCCATTTTTTCTGTGATACCCCGGAAGTTACCGCCATAAAAGTCATTGTTCAGAACCAATCCATCGGGTGTAGGCTGCCAGGAGACTTCTTCGTTCCATGTGGGGTGGACCGTATAAGGCTCTAATTTGCCGGTCAGGTCACATTCGCCGGATTTGCAGAAACGGTCAGGGAAGACCTGATAGATGGTTGCACCTTTGGCCCAATCGGGTGTTGTAAAATCGGCGGGAGTACAGGTAAGCTGCCAAGTGTCACCGGCTTCCATATTAGTCTGATCACCCTGTTTGAACAGCCGGAAGCTGCCATCAGGCTTTTGAATACGAAAATAGTAAAAATACAGGCCTGGTAAGGCAATGGAGAAAGAGGCCTGGTAGATATCATAAACGCCCAAGGTGTGAGAACGGTCCATAGAAACAGTAAAAGCAAGTGTGCTGTCCTGATGGGTAAAAATACATTCCACACCAATGGATCGGACAGAGGTGGGAATATGGATATGCAAGGCGCAGGTCTGCCCTTCGGTCAAAGTGCCAAAGGGGTCTTTATACATCAGTTGCTTGGAATCATATAAAATGCGCATATTATGCTCCTGTGCTGTTAGACTAAAAAGTGAAATTTCAGTTTGTCGGGCTGTTTCGCGTTATCCGTTGTAGGGCGGGGGCTTGCTCCCGCCGTTTAAAACAATCGGTTATCGGGCGGCGGGGGCAAGCCCCCGCCCTACAAAGGCTGTGTGAAAGCAGCCCGATAAATACAAATTTGGCTTATGTTTATAGAATAGAGGATTTCCCAGAAATGTCAAGAAAAACCGGGCGTAGTTGCCCGGTTTTTAAGGATAGAGGGAATTTACCAGCCCAGCATTTGGTGGAAGAGGGCCATATAGCGTCCGGCAGGGATGTTCCAACTGAAGTCCTGCTGCATATCCTTATGCTGCAGCTCCCGGAAGCCTTGAGGATTTTTATGATACAGATCCAGACAGTGCTTCAGAGCGCCGTAGAAATCATCTGCGTTGTAACTCTGGAAAGTGAAACCAAGGCCACCCTGGCCGTTTTCATCAACAGGGGGGACAGTATCCTTCAGGCCGCCGGTGGCGTGGACAACAGGTACAGTGCCGTAGCGCATGGCGTTCATCTGGCTCAGACCGCAGGGCTCACTCTTGGAAGGCATCAGGTAAATGTCACCGCCGGCGTAGATCCGGGAAGCCAGGCCCAGGTTAAAGGTGATCTTAGCAGCAGCCCGGTCCGGGAACTCCTTTGCCAGATTTTTAAAGAACATCTCAAAGTGAGGCTCACCAGTACCCAGAATCAAAAGCTGGCAGTCCTCTTCCCACATCAGCCTGCGCGCAATGTGACATAACAGATCCAAGCCCTTGTGTCCGGCCAGTCTGGTGACCATAACCAGCAGCGGCACATCAGCCTGGATAGGCAGGCCTACCTCTTGCTGCAAAGCAGCCTTGCAGGCAGCCTTGCCGACGATGAAACTGTCTGCGTTATAGTGAGCAGAAAGGGCAGGATCTGTCTCCGGGTTGAATGTGTTCGTATCGATGCCGTTGGTGATGCCGGTGAGCTTCCAGGCGGCATTGGAAATAATACCGTCCAGACCGTGGGCAAAATAGGGATACATCAGCTCCCGGGCATAGCTTTCAGAGACAGTAGTGACCAGATCACAGGTCTCAATAGCGGCTTTCATTACGTTTACAGCGCCACCCATGTCCAGTGTTTGCCGATACTCCCAGGGCAGTGTCAGCACATCATCAAAAAATCCGCTTTGCGCCCAGCCCTGATACTCGATGTTGTGGATGGTAAACATACATTTGGTATTAGGAAACAGAGGCTGGTACTGGGCTTTCAGGAAGGTGGGGACCAGAGCAGTCTGCCAGTCATTGCACTGGATCACATCGGGGATAAAGTCTATCGCAACCAATGTGTCCAGACAGGCTTTGGAGAAGTAAGCGAAGCGCTCACCGTCATCCATATCGCCGTAGATCGCGCCCTCCCGGGCACCAAAATAATACAGATTGTCGATGAAGTAGACCTGCACACCGTCGGTGCGGTTTTTAAGGGCATAGATGCCGGCGTATTGCTGCCGCCAGCCAAGTGCCACATGGAACTGGGACACCAGCTCCACATCATAGGCAGGATTGTCTTTGATCTTCTTATAATAAGGCAGGATCAGGACTACTTGGTTGCTCTCGATCCGTGCCAGGGCGGCGGGAAGTGCTTCCATCACATCGCCCAGACCACCGGATTTGACGTAGGGTGCGCCCTCGGAGGCCAGGACAGCTATTTTCATACGATGTCTCCTCTCTTTACAACAATCGGATTATTGGGGGTGCCAATCAGCTTGGCACCGGGGCGGACCACCACGTCCTTGTCCAGAATCACACACTTCAGCTCGGCGCCTTCGCCTACCACTGTGTTGTTCATAATGACACAGTCCTCTACTTCCGCGCCGGCACAGATTGTGACCTGACGGAAAAGAACACTGTTTTCTGCCTCGCCTTCCAGGATGCAGCCATCGGCTACGATGCAGCCTTCGATTTCACAATCCTCACCGTAGTAGGTGGGGACCCGGTCGCGGACCTTGGTATAAACAGGGTGGTTATAGCCAAACAGGTCATGGCGGACTTTCTTGTCGATCAGAGAAAGGGTATTGTGGAAGTATTCTTCCACAGATTCGGTGAACAGGGCTACGCCGGGGAATACATAGGGATTAACAGTGACGGTGCCCTTCTGCCACTGACCCAGAACCAGATCCCGGTCCATGTGATACAGATTATGGGCAATATGCTCCTTGACCTGCTTAATCAGCCATTTTTTACTCAGTACGTAAATATCCATGGAGGCCAGGTAGTCGGCAGGTGCTTCGTAGTCAACAGCCACATCCGCAATCTTGCCTTCCTCCAGCTTCAAGGTCAGGTCGATCTTCCGGGAGCCGTTGCAGATACCGGCCTTGGTAACAACAGTCACATCCTTGCCGCTGGCAATATGATCGGAGATCACATCCTTCAAGTCAATGTTGCTCAGCACGGAGGCATCAATCATGACCACATATTCATCCTCTGCTCCATACTCCAGAAAACTCATGGCAGAATACAGGGATTCCAGCTTGCCCCGGTAATTGTTGGTTTTGCTCATGGCATAGGGGGTCAAAAATTCCAAACCGCCTTCTTCCAGATCCATGCCCCATTCCTCACCGGAACCGATGTGGTTTACAAGGGACTGGTAATTATGGCGGGTGACAATACCTACATGGCGCACACCTGCGGCGGCCAGGTTAGAAAGCGCAAAGTCTACCTGGCGGTAGCGGCCGCCGAAGGGAAGGCTGGCCATGGTGCGTTTCGTGGTCAGAGCACCCAGATCACCGTCGTTGGCGAAGATAATACCCATTACGTTCATAGTGTTTCCCTCCTTACAGCATCTCACCGGGCAGGAGCACGGTGCTGGCTTCTACGACAGCGCCCTTGGAAGTGACGCTGATTTGTTTCTTTTCCTCAGGCTCAAAGGCGCCGCCTACCACAGCGTTGCGACAGACTTTGCTGTTTTCGCCCAGAATGGCATGCCGGACAATGGCACCGGGCTCTATAATTACACCGGGCATGATCACACTGTCTTCTACCAACGCGCCTTCACCGATGGTACAGCCAACGGAGATCACACTGTGGCGGACAGTACCGTAGATCTCGGAGCCTTCTGCAATAAAGCAGTTGATGGTTTTGGCGTTGTCATCAATATAGGAGGAAGGAAGTGCGTTGTTACGGGCGTAGATCTTTCTGCGCTCATCACCCCGGATATTAAATTCCGGGTCCTTGCCCAGCAATTCCATATTGGCTTCCCACAACGAATCGATGGTGCCCACATCTTTCCAGTAACCGTCAAAGTTGTAGGCCATCATTTTATGGCCGGCATTGAGCAGATTGGGAATGATGTTTTTACCGAAGTCATTGGAAGAGGTGTCATCCTCCTCGTCGGCAATGAGCGCTTCCCGCAGGATACTCCAGTTGAACACATAGATGCCCATAGAGGCATTGGTGGACTTAGGCTTTTTGGGCTTCTCTTCAAACTCGTAAATCGTGCCGTCTGGGTTGGTATTCAGGATACCAAAGCGGGAGGCTTCTTTAAGTGGAACATCACGGACAGCAATGGTACAGGAGGCGTTGTTTTTTTCGTGATACTCTATCATGGCAGCGTAATCCATTTTATAGATGTGGTCACCGGATAGGATAACAACATAATCCGGGTCGAAGCGCGCGATAAAATCAATATTCTGATAGATCGCATTGGCAGTGCCCTTATACCAGCCGCTTTTTTTGTCGTGCCGTTCGTAGGGGGGCAGGACCTGGGCACAGCTATGGGTCTTATTCAAGCCCCAGGGTTGACCGTTGCCGATATATTCATTGAGCTCCAGGGGCTGATATTGGGTCAGAATGCCCACAGTATCGATGCCGGAATTGACGCAATTACTAAGAGGAAAATCAATAATGCGATATTTACCGCCGAAGGGAACGGCAGGTTTGGCAGTTTTTGCTGTCAAGACCTTCAGGCGGCTTCCCTGACCACCGGCCAGAAGCATTGCGATACAACGTTTTTTCTGGAAGTACATAATTACAGCTCCTTATGTTTGATACGGGCGCTTACCGATAAAAGCGTCCTGCTTGGTCGATATGAGGAAGTCTTTTGACGCTTCCTCCATCTCTATATATAGGATATCATAAATCTGACGTTTAGGAAAGAGTCAAAATGTCTAAAAACTTCGTGAAGTTTCTGACAAATATTACAAGCCGTTTGGGCAATTTGGAGAGCAAGTTGGGAAATTCGACAGAAAATCCATGATTTTCAAGGATATGGCAGGCTTGCAGCCGGTAGGTAGCTGATAAAATTATTGATTGCACATCAGAAGAAAATGTGAGATAATGGGCATAAGACGTAGGAAGAAAGTTCGTCTGGAAGGAGTAAGAACTGTGACACAGACCCAAAAGCGTCTATCCAAGGATTTTACCAAGGGGAATGTAGCGCGGCAGCTGCTGCTGTTTACACTGCCTTTTATGGCCTCCAATGCGCTTCAGGTGCTTTACAGCACCATTGATATGATCATTGTAGGGGAGTATGTGGGAACACCCGGTCTTTCTGCCGTTTCCCAGAGCAGCCAGATTCTGAATTTTGCTACCATGGTCTGTCTTGGCTTTTCCAATGCCGGACAGGTACTGATCTCTCAGGCCCTGGGCGCGGGCAAGCGTAAAGAAATGAATCAGGTCATTGGTACGCTGTTCAGCCTGATACTGCTGCTGTCAGCGGTCCTGTCAGTGGTGATATTAGGCGCCCGGACCTGGATCATGGATGTGATGAATATTCCCGATGAATCCTACACCTATGCCATGGACTATCTGATTATCTGCGGTGCGGGCCTGGTTTTTACTGCAGGCTATAATGTGGTATCCGCTGTTTTGCGGGGCATGGGAGATTCCAAGCGGCCGTTTCTGTTTATCGGCATTGCTTCTGCTGTGAATCTGGTGCTGGATATCCTGTTCACCGGAATTATTCGATGGGGAGTAGCGGGCGCTGCCTGGGCGACCATTATCGGGCAGGCGGTTTCCTTCCTGTTTTCCCTGTTCTACTTATTCAGGAACAGAACCGCATTCGGCTTCGATTTTCGAAAGGAAAGCTTTATCCCCCACAGACACTATACCAGAATGATTGCGGCACTGGGGACACCTATGGCGATCCAATCCGGCTGCATCAATCTTTCTATGCTGTTTGTCAATTCCATGGTTAACAGTGTAAGTGTGGTGGCCTCGGCCACCTTCGGTGTGGGTGTAAGAATCGATGACATTGTCAATAAGATCTCTCAGGGTATCCACTATGCCGCCATGCCTATGATCAGTCAAAATGTGGCGGCCAGGCAGCCGAAGCGTGCGGTACAGGTGGTGCGCTGGGCATGGGTTTATTCCGCGGTTTTGACGGTGGTGGCTATAGCCGGGTATATAGTTTTTGGAAAGCAGCTGTTTATGGTGTTTTCCGACGATCCGTTGGTCCATGAGATGTCCGGGACCTTTATCCGGGCAATCCTGTGGATATTCCCGGCGCTGGCGGTCATGCGGGGTAGCAGCGCCTTTATTCAGGGGATTGGCAACGCCAAGCTCAGTATGGTACTGGCATTGCTGGACGGCGTTGTTTTACGGATTGGCCTTAGCTGGTTGTTTGGCATTGCCCTCCATTGGGGATTCTTTGGATTTGTGCTGGGCTATGGTCTGGCCCCTTACGGCTGTGCGATCCCGGGTATGCTCTATTTTCTGTCCGGTATATGGAAAAAGCGGAAGATCCTGGCCGAGGACCTGTGATTTATGCAGCCAATAATCACGAAAGAGCCGCACTCCATAAATGAACATAGTTGTGAAAGATAAAAAACAGTGCAGCTTGACGAATGCATGAAAGTAAAGTAAATTAAAAACATAAGCGAGGTGTATTCCATGAAACCGAGAATTTCGCTGAATCCGGACGCAGAAATTGTAAAGACTGTAAAAGACGGGCTGAAGCAGAAGGGTGGCTACTGCCCCTGCCGGTTTGAACGCACAGAGGAAAACCGTTGCATGTGCAAAGAATTCCGGGAGCAGATTGCAGACCCGGGATTTGAAGGTTTCTGCCACTGTATGCTGTATTACAAGAGCTATGATAAGAAAGGGGAATAATTATGGCTGGGATTAAGATTACCAAGGACAATTTTCGGGAGGAAGTGCTGAATAGCCAAAAACCTGTTGTACTGGATTTTTGGGCAAGCTGGTGCGGCCCCTGCAAGATGCTGGTGCCTGTACTGGAAGAATTGGCGGAGCGGCACAGTGAAACGCTGATCGTGGGTAAGGTCGATGTGGACCAGGAGATGGAACTGGCTATGCAGTACAAAATTGCCAGTATTCCGACCCTGATGGTGTTTGAAAACGGAGAACTGTTGGCAAAGACTGTGGGCTTCAGCCCCCTTGCGGAGCTGGAAAAATGGCTTTCCGAAAAGGGTATACTGTAACAATCTTTTTATAATAGGAAAGCCAAGAAACCCCGGGGGTGTGCCGGGTCTGGGTTTT
>JAZNIG010000049.1:0-13928 GCA_045577355.1 Faecousia sp.
GTCCCAAGGGTTTGGCTGTTCGCCAATTAAAGCGGCACGCGAGCTGGGTTCAGAACGTCGTGAGACAGTTCGGTCCCTATCTGTTGCGGGCGTAGGAGATTTGAAGGGAGCTGTCCTTAGTACGAGAGGACCGGGATGGACATACCTCTGGTGTACCAGTTGTTCTGCCAAGGGCATGGCTGGGTAGCTACGTATGGACGAGATAAACGCTGAAGGCATCTAAGCGTGAAACTCCCCCTGAGATAAGATCTCCACTGAGGCTCGACGTAGACTATGTCGTTGATAGGTCAGAGGTGTAAGTGTGGTAACATATTTAGCTGACTGATACTAATAAGCCGAAAGCTTGATCTAAAAAGCAGGCTCAGTGTTGACCAAACCCAAAATTGCAGCAAAAAGCAGTGTTCAGTTTTCAGGGTACATGCTCCTTGCCGTATGACACAATGTTACATATCGTGCAAGCACGATATTCCACCAGTGTCATTGCACGTCGCCTCCGCTCGGACCCGCTACGCTGGGCTCCTGCGCGGTCAGAGACGAAGGATTTAATATATGCATTTTACATTATGCACTTTGCATTATGTATTTTAAATGCACCTTTAGCTCAGTTGGTAGAGCAACTGACTCTTAATCAGTGGGTCCCCGGTTCGAGTCCGTGAAGGTGCACCAATGGCCCGTTGGTCAAGTGGTTAAGACAGCGGCCTCTCACGCCGTTAACATCGGTTCGAATCCGGTACGGGTCACCAACTCCTTGCCGCATGACACAATGTTCCATATCATGCAAGCATGATATTCCACCTGTGTCATTGCTCGTCGTTTCCAAATCAAACCCGCTGCGCTGGGCTTTGATTTGGTTTATGGGCTATTTTGTTCTTGACATGAGAGCGCGATGGTGTTATAATTCTAATGCTGTTTCAAGCTGTTAGGCTTTTAACAATAAAAGATGGTCCAAAGCCATCCATATGAGTTGGTATTGATTGCGATGTGGGTCCACCTGTTCCCATCCCGAACACAGAAGTTAAGCACATCTGCGCCGACAATACTTGGCGGGCGACTGCCTGGGAAGATAGGTAATGCCAACACTAATATTCCTCTTTAGCTCAGTCGGTAGAGCGACGGACTGTTAATCCGCAGGTCGTTGGTTCGAGTCCAACAAGGGGAGCCAAAAAGAACACCACCCAATTGGGTGGTGTTCTTTTTGGCATTCCTTGATGCATTTGCATCAAGGATCTGCAGGTCAGCAATCCATCACTTTACCGACTGAGCGTAGCGGAGGAGGTAGGGAGCGACCCGACCGCTGCCGGTGGCAGATCAAGGGAGGGGAGCGAGTGGTCGCGGTCGGTGTGCAACGCAGCCGCACCGTCGGCAAGGCGCACACCGGGTACCGCAACAGTTCATAGTATGCACCAATTATACAGAGATGTATCGTGCGGGCAGTAACCATTGGTTCGAGTCCAACAAGGGGAGCCACAGAAGCCTTAAAAACCTTGTGTTTTCAAGGCTTTTCCTGTTATTAGGGTGGTTTGTTGATTAGAACCAACGATTTTGTCTGACCGAAATCAAATAGGTATTTTCCGGTCAGAGTGTTTAACGTTGTTTCCTATTAGCAAATTTTGCGTTCAAATTTCGGTCAAATTTAATGTCCAAATTTGCGTCAGGTATTTTTGAACACTTCTTCATTTGTTAGGAGTTTGACCTAATAACTGACCCCAAAGTCTATTCCATAAAAATTTTGTGTGATTTTCTTACTTGGAGCATACATTTTTTGAAAGTAAAGCGTGACTTAAAAGTCTGGTAGTAATTTTTGGTCAAGAAAATATGCAAGATTCCCTATCATTTTCTGATGACAGACTGACCGGCGCATTTATCTGCTGATGCCCACTGTTACATTTAAGTGGTGTAAGACATACAGATTATAGGCAGAATCAAATTAAAAAGCCAAAAAGCTTCCGCAAAAGAAATTTTCATTAACATTGGGCTAGTGTCAACAGTTGTTGCGATTGTTGTTGAGCTTTTCCTTGGCAATCATGTTACACTTGCATCAATTGTTTCTTTTGTGTATTTGTTTTCGATAAAGAAGCGGTGAAATACCGATTTTGCGTTTAAATACATTAGAAAAGTAATTCGAATCATTGAATCCAATCGAAGATGAAATCTGTGTTATGCTTAAATTGGAATGTTCCAATAACTGCTTAGCATAGTTTAAGCGAATATTCGTTAAATATTCTCGAAAGCTTTGACCGGTATGGCTTTTGAAACTGTGGCTGAAATATGACTTGCTGCACGAAAATTTTTTGCATATCAAATCCGTTGATAGATTGATTGAATAATGACGTTGAATGTATCGGCAGATCGCATCATTCATGGAATCTGATACCGGGGTGCTCACCTCTTTGAGATAGGCAAGCTCAAGCATTTTGCATAACGGAAAAATTAGCGTGTCTACTCGTTCTTTGTCGGGCATTTTAAATTTGAGTCTATGATACTCTCTTGAAACAGAATTTGAAGAACAATCGAAATGCTTGGAAATGAAAGAGGTATATTGCTCCTTGTTATAATCAGCGTAACCGCTTACGGCAATAAAGCCGATTACATTGTTTTTATCGCGCAACGGATAAATATATTCTTTGACGCCGGCATAACAAACACAGCAAAAGCTTTCATTATTTTTGCAACACTGATTGAAGATTTCTTTTTGCTGGGAAAGACAATGAGCATGAGCATTTGCCAAAGATTTTATGTAAGAACAATAGGAGTTATTATGAATATTAAACGTTATCAATGTGCTGCAAGTGATCAAGGTTTCGTCATTGATGGGATGCAACGACACGGAAAGTCCGCAATCTTTGATAAGGTACAAAATATAATTTTGAATGATTTCGATTTCCATAAAATCTCCATTTGCTTGTTTTTATATAAAATACGCCGCTAATTAAAGGCATTAGCTTTGCTTTTGTGCTATTATATCATAAATTATTTTTAAAAGCAATGAAGGAGGAGTGTTTTATGAGAGAAATAACATATCAAACCGACTTGTGTGTTGTCGGCGGTGGCATGTCGGGGCTTTGTTGCGCAATCGCGGCGGCACGGCATGGCATCAAGGTGATCTTGGTGCAGGATCGTCCAGTGCTTGGCGGAAATGCCTCGGGCGAGATCAGAATGTGGATTTGCGGAGCACACGGCAAGGATAATCGCGAGGGCGGAATTCTTGAGGAGATTTTTCTCGAGAATTTTTATCAAAACCCGGCTCTGAAATATCCCATTTGGGACAGCGTGCTGTATGAAAAGGCGAAGGCAGAGGAAAACCTCACACTTCTTTTGAACACGAGTTGTTTGGACGCGACGATGGATGGAGATCGCATTGTCAGCATCAAGGCTTGGCAATCAAACGCTGAGACCTTTCATGTCATATCTGCAACGTATTTTGCGGATTGCTCGGGAGACTCGATTTTAGCGCCCTTGAGCGGAGCGAAGTATATGTATGGCAGAGAGGCGAAGTCAGAGTTTGACGAAAGAATTCCGCCCGACATCGCGGACAAAAAGACGATGGGAATGAGTTGCCTGTTTCAAATCCGGGAGACCGATCATAAGGTCGATTTTACTCCGCCATCGTGGGCCTACCGATATGAGTCGGAGGAGGATCTGCCATATAAAAACCACAGTAAAGATAATAACTTTTGGTGGATTGAGCTTGGCGGCGAATGGGATTGCATTCACGATACCGACCGTTGCCGAGATGAATTGCTGAAGATCTGCTACGGCGTGTGGGATCATATGAAAAATCACGGCGACCACGGTGTGGAGAACTGGGAGCTGGAATGGATCGGTTTTCTTCCAGGGAAGCGCGAAAGCCGCCGATATGTGGGCAAATATATCGTCACGCAAAATGACGTGGAAGCAGAGGGACGGTTTGACGATATTGTCGCGTATGCGGGCTGGTCTATGGACGATCATTTCCCCGAGGGCTTCTATTATTCCAAGGGGCATCCGAGCATCTATCACCCCGCGCCTCAGCCATGGGGTCTTCCGCTTCGGTGTATGATATCGGAAAATATCAAAAATCTTGTTTTTGCGGGAAGAAATATCAGCGTTACACACGCCGCGCTTTCCTCCTCTCGTGTGATGGCGACCTGTTCCATCCTCGGTCAGGCACTGGGTACTGCCGTTGCAGAAGCAATTCACAATAAATGTGCGATTGAAAATGTGGATATCATCAAGCTTCAGCAAATGCTGATGGCTGATGATTGTTATATTCCTTGGCATCAGAGAGAAGTGCCCGCACTTACAGCACAAGCGCAGTGCAGTGCCGACGTTGTCCGCAACGGTCGGGATCGCGGTGAAGAAAATTTGTGGATTGGCAATTACGGTGATTCGATAGAGTATACACTTGAGAGCGATACCGTGATTTCTGAGATCCGTCTCGTTTTTGACAACAATATGAATCGAACATATCACAATATGCCGTGTAATTATCCTCTAATTCAAACAAACTTCAAGCTTCCCGATACACTGATAAAGGAATACCGAATCGAGGGTGAAAATGAAGACGGAAAACAGTTTACAATTTGCATTTCTGACAATCACCAACGGTTTGTGCGACATTTTGTAGATTGGAAAGTGAAAAAAATTCGATTTATTCCGATTTCGACACATGGATGTGAAACATTCCGCTTATTTGATTTTGAGATAAAGTGATCCAATAAGTTGTAATTTTGTCCTACAACCCCAAAAAGAAAAGTCACACATCGTGTGGCTTTTTCTTTTGTTCTCTTCACTATTCTCTCTTCACTTCTCACTCTTCTCTAAAAAATGTGTGACTTTTCCAGATAAAAGATAAGAAAGAAGAGAGAAGAGAGAAGGTGCGGCTCCGCCATGAATTCGTTGTAGGTTTGTCAATGATGTGTTATACATTAGGGAAAGAAAAAACCCAAAAAAAACTTGAAAAAAATGATACAGTGTGTATAATGAAAATGATGAGCATTGATCTGACAAATATTGATATTGTTTTTGAACAAATCAAACAATTTTTATCGTTGCAAGGAGGACAATCATCATGGAAACACAAAGAAAGAAAGTTGTGAATCTGTCAGTCCGCGCTTTTGATACGCGTGCGGAAATGGGAAAGGCCGCAGCAGAGGATGCTGCCAAGCGTATCAATGCGATTATTGCAGAAAAAGGTGAGGCGAACCTGGTATTTGCCGCAGCGCCTTCTCAGAACGATTTGTTGGAAAATCTGCTGAAGCAGGACGTTGACTGGACAAAGGTGCGGGGCTTTCATCAGGACGAGTATGTAGGCATTGATGAAACAGAGCCCGCAGGTTTCGGCAACTTCCTGCGCAGAGCAATCTTTGATAAAGTTCCGTTTATGGAGCTGCACTATCTGCTGTGTGAGAAGGACAAGGCCGAGCAGAAATGTGAGGAATATTCCGCGCTTCTGAAGAAATACCCCATCGACCTGATTTTCCTGGGTATCGGGGAAAACGGTCACCTGGCTTTTAATGATCCTGCGGTTGCAGACTTTAATGATCCTAAGATGGTCAAGATCGTGGAGCTGGATAATGTTTGCCGCCAGCAGCAGGTAAATGACGGCTGTTTCCCCAATCTGGATGCAGTTCCCAAGCAGGCTATGAGCATGACCATGTCCTTCATTATGAATGTGCCTCAGGCCATCTGTGTGGTTCCCACCATCCGTAAGGCTGATGCAGTTTACAATGCCCTGTGCGGGGAAGTAACCACTGCTTGTCCGGCCAGCATTTTACGGCAGCATCGGGATGCGGTTTTGTATCTGGATAGTGACAGCGCGTCCAAATTGTGATATGATAGTGACAGAAAAGATCCGGATGCTCTGTCTGTGGTCTTGTATGGGCATTGGATGAAGCCAACGGAAAGGAAGAGTCACATGTATCGTAAAACTGCTGATGAAATTATGGCCATAGATCCGGAATTAGCCATTATTCCGGTAGGCTCTCTTGAGCAACATGGTCCCCATTTGCCGGTTATGACGGACTGGGCGATTGCCGCTGAGCTGGGAAAGCGTGTGGCGGAAAAAATGAACGCATTTTTGGTACCGGCGCTTCCTGTTTCCACCTGCCGGGAGCAGATGGGCAAAAAGGGAACGGTATGGATGGAGCCGGTGACGTTCTACCAGATGATGACGGATATCATCATGAGTCTGAAGCTGCAGGGATTTCGAAGGGTGGCTATTTTGCAGCTTCATGGGGGTGTGTTTATCGACACGCCTCTGGTTCGGGATCTGAACGCCCGACACAATCCAGACCTGATGGTGGCTCTGATTGACGGCTGTGCCTTTTTTCAGAGCATGTACCGGGATGGTATTATTGAAACGAATACGGAACTGCATGCCGGCGAGGTAGAGACTTCCCAAATTCTGGCGATTGCACCGGAAACTGTGCACATGGAACGTGCGGTAGACCATGTACCGGATATGCCCAGACCGTACTTAAATTACGGAAGCATCTTCCGTGCCTGCCCGGATGGGATCTGGGGCGAACCCAGTAAGGCCAGTGCTGAAAAAGGTGAGGCAATTTTTGACTATTGCGCAACACAGGCTGTAGCGGAATTGGAGAAGATATTCTCCTACATAGAATCAAAAGAAAAATTTAATTATAGCTATTTTTAATAAGGAGTGACCATTATGAACAAACTGAGAGTTTTGCTGGTAGGTGCTGCATTCTCTGCTGACCTGCATTCTGACGGCTACAGCCGGATCCTGGATAAGGTGGATATTGTAGGTATCTGCGATAAGGACCTGAGCCGTATCGAGGCTCTGGCAAATCGCTACGGCTTCACCGGCTACACCCCATACGATGATTACAACACAGCAATTGAGCAGTGTGATTGTGACTTGGTGGATATTTGTATGCCCAACTTCCTGCACCACGATGTGGCGATCAAGGCTATGAACGCCGGCCGCGACATCATTTGTGAGAAGCCTCTGGCTACCACCGTTGAGGATGCACAGGACATGGTTGACACCGCTGACCGGCTGGGCAAGCACATCTACTATGCCGAGGACTGGCTGTTTGCCCCTGCCTTCCGCAAGGCCCTGGAGATCATCAACAGCGGCAAGGTGGGCAAGCCCCTGTACATCCGTGCCCGGGAGAGCCATTGCGGATCCCACAGCCCCTTCGCTCAGCTGATCAAGTACTGCGGCGGCGGCTGTATGGTCCATCTGGGTGTTCATCCTGTCAGCTTCATGCTGGCCATGAAGGACAACAAATGGAGCGAACTGACTGCCATGACCTCCGGCGGCGGTGAGAATAATATGGTCCACCAGAAAATGGAGGGTGAGGACTGGGCTGGCGCATTTATGCGCTTCGCCGATGGTACTTACGCTACTCTGGAGGCCAACTATGTGACCGTTGGCGGCATGGAGGATGTGCTGGATATCTATTGTGAGCAGGGCTGTGTCCATGTGGATCTGAGCTTCTCCGGCCCTGTGAAGGTCTTCTCCATTCCCGGCCTGGATTACACGGTTGAGAAGGCTGAGATTACCACCGGTTGGTCTACTCCCGCTGTGGATGAGAAGTACAATCTGGGTTACTGCGGCGAGATCAATCATTTCGTAGAATCTGCTATGGCCGGCGTGGATGCTCAAGTGGGTCTGCGGGGCAAGGATGGTCTGGAGACCCTGAAGGTTATTAACCTGATTTATAAATCCGCAAAGGAAGGAATCCATATTAAGAACGACGCACTGGAGGGATAATTATGAAGCAGACATTGCCTGATATTCAAATTCCTGTTACCATCGGCGGCGTTACCTTCAAGAATCCCTTCTACGTAGCCTCCGGACCTACCACCAAATCTGTCCAACAGCTTGTGGAAATTGAGCGGACCGGCTGGGCGGCCGCCAGCATTAAGTTGAGCATCGATCCCGCCCCCTATATTAACCGCAAGCCCCGTTACGGTATTTTCAAGGACCGGGATGCGTTGGCCTTCACCACAGAGAAGCGGCTGACCTTTGCGGAAGGCCTGAAGTTGGTACGGGACGCAAAGCCCCTGCTCCACGATCTGAAGCTGATGGCAAATATTACTTATGCCGGTGACGAGGGTGTTTCCGGCTGGGTAAATATGGCGGTTAAGTTCGAGGAAGCCGGTGCGGATATTATCGAACTGAATATGTGCTGCCCCAACATGTCCTACAACCTGGAGCTGACCTCCGGCGGAAGCCAAACCGCTTCCAAACAGACCGGAGCCAGCATGGGCCAGAATGCCAATGTGGCAGCCGAGATTGTAAAGGCAGTCAAGGAAGCCATTTCCATTCCGCTGTTCGTAAAACTGACCCCCGAGGGCGGCAAAATTGCCCAGGTGGCAAAGTCTCTCTATGAGGCAGGCGCAGACGCGGTTGGCGGCACCGGTAACCGGATGGGTATTCCTCCCATTAATTTGGATAACCCTGAAAAGGCGTTTTATCACCTGCAGGATGAAGTCAGTATGAGCTGCTACTGTTCCACCTGGCTGAAGCCCCTGGCCCAGCGGGATACATACGAAATGCGGAAGGTTTGCGGCAAAGAGCCCCCCATTATGGCCTGCGGCGGTATTACCAACTGGCGGGACGCAGTGGAGATGGTCATGTGCGGCGGCAATCTGGTCGGTGTGTGCGCTGAGACGCTGATCTCCGGTTATGATATCTGCCGTCCTATGATTCAGGGCATGTATGATTATATGCAGCAGCATGGTTATAAGTCTCTGGATGATTTCAGAAGCATATTGGTGGACGAGGTCAAGACCGCTACCGATGTGACCCTATACGCCGGCTATGCCCGGGTCAAGGAGCCGAATCTGTCTGCACCCTGTAAGAGCAGCTGTCCCCACCATGTGCCGGTTCAGGCCTATGTACAGAAGATCGCAAAGGGCGAATACCGGGAAGCCTTTGACCTGATCACTGGCAAGAATGCTCTGCAGAGCCTGTGTGCGCTAGTCTGCACCCATCCCTGTGAGGATGCCTGCATCCGTGGCAGCATTGACGCGCCTGTGAAGATCCGGGAACTGAAGCGCTTTGTTCTGGAATATGGCAAGGCTCAGGGCTGGAAGCCGGTTTGGGCAAATGCCCAGCCCAATGGCCATAAGGTGGCGGTGATCGGTGCAGGTCCTTGTGGCCTGAGTTGTGCCGCTGAGCTGACCAAGGGCGGTTATGAAGTGACTGTATTTGAAAAGGAAGCCACTGCTGGCGGTGCGCTGCGCTACGGCATCCCCGACTACGCAGGCCACAAGGCTGCATTGGACGAGGAAGTGGAAAACCTGAAGGCTTGCGGGATTCAGTTCGTATTCAACAAGACTGTAACGGATGCAAATGAACTGAAAGCAGCGGGCTATGAAAAGGTATTTGCAGCGGTGGGCGCCAATAAGCCTGTTTACTCCGTATGGGAGGGCCAGGATGCCAGACAATTCCTGTATCAGGTCAACTGTGGTGAAAAGCCTGCTGTAGCTGAGCGGGTAGCGGTGATTGGCGGCGGCTTCGCAGCCGTGGATGCGGCCCGGTGCGCGGTACGCCTGGGTGCCAAGAATGTTACAGTACTGAATCCCGGCAGCTTCTCCCAGCGCAGCGGTGAGGCAGAAATGCTGAACGCAGCCAAGGAAGAGGGCGTTGTCCTGATGGACAAAGTGGTGATCGAATCCGCACAGGATACTGGCATCCGCTTTGCCAAGGAAGGGGCACAGATGACCTTAGCCTGCGACCAGGTGTTGGTGGAAAATAACTACGTGACAGAGCTTCCTGACGGTGATCAGGGATTCCTGATGATGAGCAGTGAGAAGATCCGCAATGTGATTTCCGCTATTTCTGCCGGCAAGAATGCGGCTGCCGCAATGGATGCAGCCATCCGGGGCGAGGAAGCAACCCTTTCCGCCATTGGAACAGTCAAGACCGTCAATGCGGAAATGGTGCGCAAGCGTAGCGGCTACCTGAAGCGGGACATCAATCCTGTGAAGCTGAACAAGGGCGGAGCGGAGCGGAAGGCTGATTTTGAAGCCTACAGCCGGGCAATGACAGAAGCGGAAGCGGTGAAGGAAGCCTCCCGCTGTCTGAATTGCGGCTGCGGCGAGGGCTGCCAGCTTTGCAAGACCATCTGCACGGATTTTGCGCCAGAAATCGCGGATACCGACACCATGCATATTCGTAAAGAGGCGTGTGTGGCCTGCGGTATGTGCTTTAACCGCTGCCCTAATGGCAATATTGAAATGGTAAATCTTGGATATACAGTTTAAGGAGGAACATAAAATGTATAATGTTAGCTTTGATATTAGCGGACAGGTGGCCGTGATCACTGGCGCTGGCGGCATTATCTGCGGCACTATGGCAAAGGAAATGGCAAAGAAGGGCGCGAAGATTGCCCTGCTGGACCTGTTTTTGGAGAGCGCACAGAAGATTGCTGACGAGATCAATGCAGCCGGCGGCGATGCCATCGCTGTAAAGGCCAACGTTCTGGAACGGGAGAGCCTGGAGGCTGCCCGTGAGGAAGTGATTGCTCACTTTGGCCACATCGACATTCTGATCAACGGCGCCGGTGGCAATAAGCCCCAGGCTACCGTGTCTGCTGACCGTGACTTCTTTAATCTGGATATGAATGCGTTCAAGTGGGTTTTCGACCTGAATGTGACCGGCGCGGTTCTGACCACCATGGTCTTCGGTGAGCTGCTGGCCAAGCAGGGCCATGGCAACGTGATCAACATTGCTTCCATGTCCAGCTACCACCCTCTGACCAACACCGCTGCTTACTGCGGTGCGAAGGCGGCTGTTGCCAACTTCACTGAGTGGATGGCAACCCATTTCAATCAGAACTACAGCAATGCTATCCGGGTCAACGCCATTGCCCCCGGCTTTCTGCTGACCAACCAGAACCGGTTCCTGCTGACCAAGGAAGAGGACGGCTCTCCCACGCCCCGCGGCGAGCGTGTGCTGGCCAAGACACCTATGGGCCGTTATGGCGAGCCCGAGGAGATGGTGGGTCCTGTGATCTTTCTGTGCTCCGAGGCAGCTTCCTTTGTGAACGGCGCGGTTCTGCCCGTTGACGGCGGCTTCTCCTCCTACTGGGGCGTTTAATTTCACGAAAAGAGGTAATGAATATGCAGTACCATCGTGTATCCTATGAAAAACTGGTAGAATTTTGCCATAATGTATTTAAGGGCTATGGCTTTACCGACGAGCAGAGCGCCCAGATCACCGATGTGCTTCTGGCTGCGGATCTGAGTGGCATTGAATCCCACGGCATTCAGCGCCTGATCCGTTACCACAAGGAGATCACCAGCGGCCTGGTCAAGCTGGACGCAAAGCCGGAGGTCGTATTTGAGACGCCTTTGTCCGCGGTTATCGAGGGCAACGACTCCATGGGTCAGACCATGGGTGTCCAGGCCATGCAGATGGCCATTGACAAAGCAAAGAAGTCCGGCTTCGGCATGGTGACCGTCCGGAACTCCAACCACTACGGCATCGCCGGCTACTACACCAAGATGGCCGCCAAGCAGGGCCTGATCGGTATGTGTATGACCAATACCGAGGCCATCATGGTGCCCACCTTCGGCAAGCAGGCTATGCTGGGTACCAACCCCATCGCCTTCGCAATGCCCGCACAGCCCACCATCTACTCCTTCGACGCTGCTACTACCGTTGTCCCCCGGGGCAAGCTGGAAGTGTACGTCAAGCGGGGCAACGGCCTGCCCGTCGGCTGGGCGTTGGATGAGAACGGCCACGACAGTGACGATGCAGACCGCGTGCTGAAGAACATCATCGCCAAGACCGGCGGCGGCATCCTGCCCCTGGGCGGCTCCGGCGAGATGACCTCCGGCTATAAGGGCTATGGCTTTGCAATGCTTTGCGAGATCGCAACCGCCATCCTGTCCGGCGGTACTACCTCCAACTACATTTACAAGACTCCCGGCCGGGCCAATATTGCCCACTGCTTCATCGCTTTGGATCACGGCATGTTTGGCGACAAGGCGGAGATCGAGGCCAACTTCAGCAAGTACCTGCAGGAGGTTCGGGACTCTGCCAAGGCAGAGGGCCAGGACCGGATCTACATCCACGGCGAGAAGGAAGCTGAGGCTGAGGAGCGGGTACTGCGTGAGGGCGTGTCCCTGAATGATAAGACCTATGCGGAAATGCAGATGATCGCTGAGTATACCGGCGCTACTGCCAGTCTGCCCACCTATATTGACTGATTGGGAGGAACAATAATGGATTACGCAAAGGAATCTCTGCGGCTCCACGGAGAGTGGAAGGGCAAGATCGAGGTGGTAGCTACTGTACCCGTCGCCACCAAGGAGGACCTGTCCCTGGCCTATACCCCCGGTGTAGCCCAGCCCTGTATTGAGATCAGCAAGGATGTGAACAAGTCCTATGACCTGACCCGCCGCCACAACCTGTGCGCGGTAGTCACCGACGGCACTGCTGTTCTGGGCCTGGGCGATATCGGCCCGCAGGCCGGCATGCCTGTTATGGAGGGCAAGTGTGTTCTGTTCAAGGCATTTGGTGATGTGGATGCATTCCCCTTGTGCGTCAAGAGCAAGGACGTGGATGAGATTGTTAACACGGTGTATATGATCTCCGGATCCTTCGGCGGTGTGAATCTGGAGGATATCTCTGCGCCCCGGTGCTTTGAGATCGAGCGGAAGCTGAAGGAAAAGTGCGACATTCCCATTTTCCATGATGACCAGCACGGTACTGCGATCGTGACCCTGGCAGGTCTGCTGAACGCCCTGAAGGTAGTCGGCAAGAAGAAGGAAGAGGTGAAGATTGTCACCTCCGGTGCAGGCGCAGCCGCTATCTCCATCGTGAAGCTGCTGCTGAGCGCAGGCTTCAAGAACATCATCATGACCGACCGCACCGGCGCGATCTACGCAGGCCGTGAGGGTCTGAACTGGATCAAGGCAGAGATGGCCCAGGTAACCAATCTGGAGAAGAAGGCAGGTAAGCTGGCAGATGTGATCGTGGGTGCTGACGTGTTCATTGGCGTATCTGCCCCCGGCACTCTGACCACAGAAATGGTGAAGACCATGAACAAGGATGCCATCATCTTTGCCTGTGCTAACCCCACCCCGGAGATCTTCCCGGAGGATGCCAAGGCAGGCGGCGCCCGCGTGATCTCTACCGGCCGTTCCGACTATCCCAACCAGGTGAACAACGTACTGGCGTTCCCCGGCATTTTCCGCGGCACCTTTGATGTGCGGGCTTCCGACATCAATGAGGAGATGAAGATGGCAGCGGCTATGGCCCTGGCAAATCTGATCTCCGACGAGGAGCTGAGCGAGGATTACATTATCCCCAAGGCTTTCGATCCGCGTGTAGGCGCAGCGGTTGCCAAGGCAGTTGCCGAAGCAGCCCGCGCGACTGGTGTAGCAAGAATCTGATAAAGACCCAATAAAGGGCGCGTTCTGACCGAACGCGCCCTTTGCTGTTGATAAGTAATAGCTGGCGGACAAATTGAGATTGGCAATTATTCAGACTGTTAAAAAAGCGCCTCCCACGCCAGTGTGTGCTACTTTTCGGAATAACATGGTTGTTGATTATTAGGAACTCGACAAAAGGGGCTTGAATTTTTCTTTTGGGTTTGCTATAATACATTCAAACAATGCAGGGTTCGTATATCGGTAATACAACGGCTTCCCAAGCCGTGAAGGCGGGTTCGACTCCCGTACCCTGCTCCAGAAAAGAACCCACATTTGTCTACGACAAGTGTGGGTTCTTTTCAATGAAATAAATCCCTTGCGGGATTTGTGAAATAACGCTTCGCGTTATGAAATAGCTGTCGCTATGAAATACGCTGCGGCGTATGAGGGATTTATTTTATTTCACATTTTGCCGCTAAGGCAAAATATTTCATAATCCAAAGGATTATTTCATATTGCGTAGCAATATTTCATTAAATATGCTATAATATTTGTAGAGGTGAGGATAATGAAAGAAAATAAGCTCG
>JAZNIG010000050.1:0-2027 GCA_045577355.1 Faecousia sp.
AAGATCATATAGGTAATGGACAGTACATAGCACCCTGCCATGAGTACGGTCAGGTTATCCATGTCAATGGGCAGGGGTGTCCGGCCGTCGATATTCAGAGCCGGTCCCATAAAATAGATGAAGCCCATCTGCCAGAAGCAGAACATAGCAAAGCAGCACAGGTGCTTCATGCTGACATTCTGCCGCTTGCGCTGATTGGCCAAGAGAAAGGAATAATTCATAGCAACATCCCCAGTTTCGGTAAAAATCCTCCGAAATATGGTAGGAAACCTACAAAACCCCTTAAACAAGGGATTTATGCAGTCCCCCATAACCGATATAATGGAACCGGACATAGAAGATCGGGTTGCCCATATCATAACAGATATGGCACCCTAATTCAACCGTTGTTCCGAAAACCTACCCGATATGGTAGGAATACCACCATCCCAAAGGCATGGCGAAAGGGGGAACCGATGGCAGACAAGACACATGAAAAACTGAGCTTCTTTGAGTATATGGCACTGGCAAAGCAGGAACTTCTGTCCATCCAGGCAGAGCACCCGGAGCTGGCAAAACTTTCTCCCCGGGAGATCGAGGTTTTTGCCTATCTGCTCACAGATAAGACTCAGGAAGAAATCGCAAAGGAACTGTTTATCAGCAGTTCGTCCGTCCATTTCCACTGTAAAAACATCTACAAGAAGCTGGAGGTTTCCGGCAGAAGACAGATTCTGATCCGCTACAAGGATCTGTAACAAAGGGAGGATAAGTATGAGTTTTCTGAAAAGAACCATTAAAAACGCAGTCAGCCAGGGTATCAGCAGAGGTGTAGGCAATGCCATCGGTAAGGCAGTACAGCAGGTGGTGGAACCCAGAGCTACAGAATACGCAAATAAAGCAGCAGAACATTTTGATCAGGCTGCCGGCAATGTGGCCCAGCAGACCCGTCAGACCACATCCGGTCTGGAGGGAGCATTTGCCAATCTGGAGCGGTCCATGCAGGGCTATGCCAACCAGATGACCAAGGATCTGAAGGTCTGCCCCGAATGCGGCCAGCCCACCTCCGGAGATAAGAAGTTCTGTCCCGGCTGCGGCGCGAAGCTGCCGGAGCAGACTCTGGGACAGAGCGCAGTCTGCCCTGCCTGCGGTAAGCAGAACAGTGTGGGCATGAAGTTCTGCCAGGACTGCGGCACCAAGCTCCCCGTTGCTGTTCAGGAGGAAGAAATGGCAGCCCGTAAGAATGCCAAGGTATTGGCCCAATGGGACGAGATCCTTCCTCAGTATCCCAAGTGGACCTGCGGCGGTGAACTGTACATCGAGGACTATGGTCCTGACGGTGTGAACTTCTCCGCAGCTTTTAATGGTAATACCGGCGCTGCCCACCGGGCGGTGGAAGCCTATCGGCAGATCTTGCAGCAGAATGGCTTCCGTCCCGCAGGCCAGAATCCTACCCAGGCACAGCTGTTCAAGCGCATCGACGGCGTGGTCTACAATGTGGACACTGAGCACTGCTTTGATGGGGATCCTGACTGCGCCTGTATCGGCTTCTGCCGGAGAGAACCCTACGGCGGCTTTGATTATGTAAAGCCCGAACCCAAAAAGAGCAATGACATCGGTCTGGATGATCTGAAAGACTTTGCAAAATTGTTCCGGCGATAAAAATAATATCATTATACTGTGACAAGGAGGAATCACACAATGAAAGCAGAACAGTTATTCCGTAAAACAATGCCCTTCTGTATGGCAAAATTTGTACTGGGCGGCACCATGGTGCTGATCATGGGTTTGCTGCTGGCAATTCTCTGTGGTATCGGCTGGCTCTTTGGTGATTTCGGCCTGATCATTGGTTTCCTGCTCTGGGGCAGCTGTATCAAGTTTGTTCATCTGATCGTTATGAACTATGCAGGCTATCTGGTCAAAGCGGGACATATTGCCGTGCTGGCTGAAGCCGCTGCCACGGGAAATGTTCCGGATAATCAGGTGCAGTATGGCAAGGACAAGGTAAAAGAGCGTTTTGTTACCTCCAATGTGTACTTTGCCGTGGATAA
>JAZNIG010000051.1:0-3305 GCA_045577355.1 Faecousia sp.
CTCTGGCGTTTACCGCAACACCGTCCATAGCGCTGGCAGCGTAGTGGGGCGCGCAAATGTGGGCATAGACCGCATGGGCGGTGACCCGTCCACAGGCATCCCACACAGGAATTACTTCCGTCTTAGGGCCATAGCCATGGCTTTTCATCAACTCGATATAGTCTTCCCTTGCTTTTTCCAAAGGAATATTGGTTAAATACGCAAATCCCATAGAATCAATCTCCTTGTGTGATCGTAACTTGAATTTCTGCAAATTGGGGTAAGCCTTCACAATCTCTGTCGATACAGAAATAGCCATCGGTACCGGCCAGTGTGGTGATCAATCCGGATTTTCCCCGGATTGGGTATGCATAAAGCTCCTCACCTTTGCGCTCCAAACGGCAACAGTGATACTGAGCTCTGCCGTGGTTAGCACTTATATTTTCCGTAATCTTTGCTGTAGTCGTGTAAACCGCTTCCGTTCTTCCCATAAGTTGTGATAACAAGGGCAAAACAAACAGCTTTGTGATAAAATACGCCGCAACCGGATGGCCGGGCAGACCCACCAGGGGCTTATTCCCGGTCTTGCCTAAAATAGTAGGCTTGCCGGGCTTGATGGCAATACCATGGAGTAAAAGGCTTCCCATGGATTCAATAATTCGGCAAGCAGCATCCTTTACGCCTACGCTGCTTCCACCGGACAGCAGCACAGCATCACACTGGGCGATGGCTTTTTCTGCGGTTTCCCGCAGTAGGGCTTCATCGTCAATTACAATACCGTAGTTGATTACATTCACGCCAAAACTTGCCAATAAAGCGTCCAGCATAGGGCTGTTCACATCCCGGATCTGCCCGGGACCGGGTTTAACATTCGGCGGAACAAGCTCGTCCCCGGTAGAAATCACACCGACAGTCAGTTTTTTGACGATCGGTACTTGTACCCGGCCAATGGCAGCCAGAGCACCGATGTCTTTGGAGGAGAGGACCCTGCCCTTTTGCAGGATCACCTTGCCGGGATAAACATCATCACCGCGAAAGATCATATTTTGACCGGGCGCAGCAGATTTCAGCACGCCGATTGTACTGTCACCGTAATCCTCGGTGTATTCCAGCATAACCACACTGTCTGCGCCTTCCGGCACTGCACCTCCGGTGGGGACCGCCACACAGCACCCGCCGCCCAAAACAAATGCCGCACCCTGACCCATTAACACCTCGCCCTGTAAAGGGAGAATAGCAGGTATCGCATCTGTACAACCAAAGGTATCACTGGCCCGCACAGCATATCCATCCACTGTGGATCTGTTAAAATCCGGCACATATTCCGATGCTGTGATATCTTCTGCCAGTGTTCTGCCCATGGCAGAAGACAGAGAAACGGTCTCCATTTCTGCCATGGGAGAAAATTCGTTTTTTATCAGAGCCAGAACCTCTTCCGGCGTTTTTACACTGAGCATAGTAACCCTCCAAGATAACCTGATTACAACTGCAAAAAACAAAAAACGACTGCAAAAAGTGCAGTCGTACCAGGGGCGGTCGCAAAGGCAAAACCGTCCCTATCATGTATCCATCACATTCTTACCGCACTGGGAGGCCAAGCTGTTTCCGGCTTGACCCTAACGCCTGGCATTTCATAGATTTCTCCTTAGAAAAAGCAGGTCGAATGTTATTCATTTGTCAGTTAAATAATACTGCATTTTGGATTCAGTGTCAACAAGTCTTTCGCCTATCATACCGCTTTCGAATAATGATTGCAAAAACCGATCCCCGGAATTATAATATCCGTAGTAAATAGCGGGAGGTGGTAACTTGCCTACAGCATGCGCAGGATATACCGGAAGGGTAATGCTGGTTAATCTATCGGATGAAACCGTCCAGGATTATCCTTGGAGCGACGCCGAACGGAAACAATACCTTGGTGGAAAACCCATGGCCTATAAGCTCCTTTACGATCATCTGACAGGAAAAGAACATGCTTTTTCGGAAGAGAACTGGATAATAATCTCAACCGGTCCGCTAACTCTCACCGGCACTCCCAGTTCTTCCCGTTATGACATAACGACCATATCACCTCTTACCAACACACCGGTATCCTCCAACTGCGGCGGCGAGTTCGGTCTTTGGCTCAAGCGGGCAGGTTTCGATGCGCTGATCCTTGCCGGCCGGTGCAGCACTCCCCACTGGCTTGAGATTCGGGATGACCAATTTATTTTCCATGATGCAGCCGGCCTTTGGGGTACTTACTGCGATGACTGCCGTCAGCAGCTGGGCTGCTTTATGGGCGACGGTCAACACGGAAGTCTGTATATTGGGCCTGCCGGAGAAAACGGTGTCCGGTTTGCATCCATCATGGATGGAACCCATACATCCGGACGAACGGGTATCGGTGCCGTTTTCGGGTGGAAAAACCTAAAAGCTATCACGGTTACAGGAACAAAGGCTCTACCGATCCGCAACCCGAATAAAGCTTCCTTACTGAACAAGAAATACTTCCAAATGCTGCACGCACACCCTTTGACCGGCAAAAACAGCCGCAGTGGAACACCTACCTCAAAACCCTGTTCCGGATGCCCCATTTTATGCCGGCGGCAGTTCACCAAAGGAGCAGATCGTCAAACAGATCTGTTCAACCGGCTGGGTATGGATTCCGGTTCCTCACTAGATGCCGCCAATTGGGCATATGCAGCCTCCGCGCAGGGCGTTTTTGATTGGAATCTTCCGACCCGGGAACAGCTATATGAGGATATTGCTTTTCGCCGTGGCGCAGGCAAAGAACTGGCTGAAGGCGCAAAATATCTCTCCGGGAAATACGACTTCAAATTACCAAAGGAAAAAGGATCGGCCCATGACAGCCACAACCGAGATGACAGCTATCTCGCACTGTTACGGGGCTGGGGCTTTGATCCGGATGCTATGTCAGACGAAATCCGTCTGAATTGCATGCTACTGTATTTAGATCTGTGCGAGGCGCTCTCCGCATCCGGCCTGTGTATGTTCACCGTCAACGCATTCTGCCCTGGAATACTGCTGACAAAACCGGTTTCCTTACGCAGCAAGCTTATCCGCCGTATCGTATCGCTCCGCGCTGACCGGTTCCTGCATCGGATTGTCCGCAAACCGGAAACTCTGAGTATTCCGCTGCCTCTTTTCTGGCAGACGAAGATTTTATATGCTGTTTCTGGGTTGAAACTGACACCGGGACAGTTGATCCGGGTAGGTGAGCGGTGTTTTGCGCTGGAACAGTTGCTGTCGCTCCGCTTTGGCGGTGATGCAGAAAAGCTGCCAAAGATGCTTGCTAAAGAAAGAATCTGTACCCCCAGCGAATA
>JAZNIG010000052.1:0-7728 GCA_045577355.1 Faecousia sp.
GAGGGATTGTTGGAAAATCGGTTTTTGAAAACATAGATGAACTGCTTAAAGAAATAAAAACAGAACCGGAGTATAAGCAGTATTTTTAATCTCTACACTACTTTTACTTACTTTTACCTCAACTCTGCTCCGTTTGGTTACCCTTTCGCAAAAAAGACAGCCACCCATCCGGGCGGCTGTCTTTTTAGTGAAGAGCGGGACTCGAATAATGTAAATGCAACGCGGACAAGCGTTTCCGGCGAGGGGTGGACCGAGCCGAACCGCTGTTTTTCCGCTATGGCGGAAAATGCAAACGAGTCCTGTCGCCCGTACCAACCAAAAAGGACTGCTGCAAAATGAACGTTTTGAAGCAGTTTGTTCTTTTTGAACATTCTACACCTGCTTCTTGAATTGCCAGTTTCCATATGTTACTATAATTTCACGAAAGCCTGTATAAATATTACTGTGAAAAAAGCAAGAGGTGCGTTAATATGAAAGTCTTAAAAACCGCTGTGGTCGGTCTTGGCCGTGTTGGTTGGCGCTACCATATTCCACAGATTCTAAAACACAAGGACATGTTATCCCTTGCCGCGGTGGTGGATGTATCCCAAGAGCGGTTGGAGGAAGCAAAAGAAATATACGGTGTCAGCGGCTATACAGATGTGGCAGAGATGGTCCATGCGGAAAAGCCCGATCTGGTTGTAATTGCATCCCCGACCCATCTGCACCATGAGCACGCCTGCACTGCCATGAAACTGGGGACGCATGTGTTTTTGGACAAACCTATGGCTGAGGATCATGAAACCGCCTGTAGAATTGCCAAATGTGCAGAGGAAACAGGGCGAAAGCTGATGGTTTTTCAGCCGCATCGTGCCACTGCAACTGTTAATCAGCTCATGCACATTATCCATTCTGGAAAAATCGGAAGACTGATCTCCATCCACGTCAGCAGAAGCAGCTATGTCCGGCGTTCCGATTGGCAGGCCTTCCAAAAATACGGCGGCGGCATGCTCAATAACTACGGTGCCCATTATATTGACGCTTTGCTCTATATGGCACAGGATAAGGTCCGCCGGCTTTACTGCTCTAAGGATATTGTTGCTTCTGCCGGCGACGCTGATGATGTGGTAAAAATCCTTTTCCAAACCGAACGGGGCATTACATTGGATATCGATATCAATCAGGCGGCCGCACTTTCAGGACCGAATTGGGTGGTTTACGGTCAGTACGGTGCCATTATCAGCGAAACTTCTCCGGAAGGTAAGGCCCAATTCCGCCTACGGTGGTTCGATCCTGAGGCAATCCCGCAAATTACCGCTTCTGAAGAACTGGCTGCAGCGAACAGAAGCTATAATAATGATGTTTCTCTTCCCTGGGTTACCAAAGTGATTCCGGAAGATTCAGCGTATGCTGTTGATTTCTACGAAAAAGTATATGAATACATTGCTGAGGACAAAGCGCCATATGTGCCGATTACAGATGCTCTGTATGTTATGGAACTGATCAAGCGTTGTCATGCCAACGCAGAGCAATCGAATTCATGCACCGAGAGCGTTTGACCGTTACGTAACAAAACTTAATACGGCTGCAAAATGCCTTGTACCTGTAAGTATGCAAGTTTGCAACCGGTTGCTCAAACTTAAAAGGGGCTGTTGCAAAAGAAAGCAACAGCCCCTAAAACTATGCTAAAGTCTACGTCCCCGAGACGTAGGGGCGGCCATTGGCCGCCCGCGGGCGACGAATCGTCGCCCCTACGAAATCTAGGGACCAAATTGGGGAACATTTTGCGTTATAACCCAAAAGGATGTCTTGTCTTATTCTCTCATGCATTTTCAATCGGGGGCAGCAGCTCCAAATTCAATAAATACTGCAGCAATTCTTTACTGAGGTATTCTTTTGTGGCAAATGCTTCCTCATCAGCACACCCAGGTGCAAAATTCTCACACGCAATGGTATCCGGCCTCCTTTTTCTGGCTGTGTGCAGCGTACAATGCCCGCAGTATATGCGGAATATCTTCCGCCCATTAAGGGCGTAGTGCTGTTGAAAATGCATGCAGTGCCTGCAGTATTTGTTTTCCATATAGATCACCTTAAACATATTATAGAGTTTATTCCTCTAAATGTCAATAGAGTAATATTCTCTATGGTATACTGCCAATGAGGTGATTATATGAACTATGCACAAAGGATTCGCATACTGCGCGAAGACAACGACAAGACGCAAGCACAAATCGCGCAGTTGTTGAAAGTTGGTCAAAAAACATATTCGGATTATGAATTGGAAAAAACCCGGATTCCTGTAGATAGTTTGATCGTGCTGGCACAGACATATAATGTAAGCATGGACTATATTTGCGGTGTCAGCGATATGCGAAAACCATTCCCTAAAGGTTAACAACAATCTTTTGTGTTAGTAATACGGAAATCTCTTAGATAAACGTATTGACAAGAGATTGCCACACCAAACAACTTCCACTCTATAACATATTATGGTTCCGGCTTCTGCCGGAACCATTGCTTTCTTCATTCCCCAAGGAAGTGACCCATGGTCACTTCTGTGCATTTTAGTCGCCGGTAATGGGTTCAAAAAAATCCCTTAGTGCTTGCAGATAGGTTGCCGGGGCCACCGGGTAGCTCAATCCATGTCCCGCGCCGGGAACTGTGACCAGCATTTTCTTTGCGGCGCAGGCCTCATAATTGATCCGGCTCATTTCACAAGGCACATAATCGTCATCTTCCCCATGAAAGAAGATCACCGGAACCGTACAGTCTTTCATCGCTTCCACCGGAGAAATCTCCTCCAGATCAAAATGTCCGTAAAGCCTGGCCCCCAGTTTTACAAACGGATACGCCAGCTCCGCAGGCAGTCCCATCTGGCGAATAACTTTTTTAATAATTTCTTTGGGTGAACTATAACCGCAATCCGCCAGAATCCCAATTACATTTTTCGGCAGGGGCTTTCCGGCTGCCATCAGCACCGTAGCCGCACCCATAGAAATGCCGGTCAAGATGATTTTCACCTCCGGGCCAAACCTCTGAAGCATCCGTTCCACCCAGGCAAGGCAGTCCCGATGTTCATTGACGCCGAATGTAATGGTATTGCCCCCACTGCGGCCGCTGCACCGCTGGTCCACAATCAGTGCGCTCCTGCCCAGCTTGAAACAGCGCTGCACACCGCCGGACAAATCCCGCTCCGCATTGCCCCGATAGCCATGGAACATCAGTTCAATCGGCGCACCGGGAGCGTATTCATAATAATTGCCCCATAAGGTCAGGCCATCAAAGGATGTGATCTGCACCTCCTCATGGGGCATAGCCCGGACTTCCTTTGCCCACCGGACAATCGGTTCCCGGTATACCTCATAAATCTGTCCCTCCGGGAGCATGACCTCATCACTCAGGATCGGCGTTCGGTCCGGCTCATAGAAGGCCATACGGTAGCATATGTACGCGGTCAGCAATACCAACGAACACAGCAGCACAGCCGCGCCTATCAGAATCCACGCAATTTCCATGTTCTCATCTCCGCAGTTTTAGTTGTTCTGATTATAGCACCAAACCCGCAGATGGCACAAGCCTGATTTGTTAATAACCTTTTCCTATATACAAATGAGGCACATTTTTTACAGTTTTGTAATGTATGCTTATTGTAAATACTGTAAAATAATGGCATACTTATATTATTATCCACGGCGGTAAATACCGCCTGAAAGGATGCATACAGTCATGCTGGAACTTATTAATATTAAAAAGGATTATCCTGCCGGTGACGGAACGGTTCACGCGCTGAAGGGGATCAATCTGCAATTTCGGGAGAGTGAATTTGTTGCAATTTTGGGCCCCTCCGGTTGCGGGAAAACCACCATGCTCAATATCATCGGCGGTCTGGATCAGTACACGGCAGGTGATTTGGTGATCAACGGCCGTTCCACAAGGGACTTTCGGGACCGGGACTGGGATACCTATCGGAATCACTCTATCGGTTTTGTGTTTCAGAGCTATAATCTGATCCCCCACCAGTCTGTCCTCCAGAATGTGGAGCTGGCCCTGACCCTCTCCGGTGTCAGCAAGCCTGACCGGCGCAAGCGGGCTGTTGCCGCTTTGGAATCGGTGGGGCTTGGAAACCAACTCCGGAAAAAGCCCAGCCAACTTTCCGGCGGCCAAATGCAGCGGGTCGCTATTGCCCGGGCACTGGTAAATGACCCGGATATTATTCTGGCAGATGAGCCCACCGGTGCCTTGGACAGCGAAACCAGCCTCCAGGTGATGGATATTTTAAAAGAAGTATCCAAGGACCGACTGGTGATCATGGTCACCCATAACCCAGATTTGGCAGAGAAATACTCCACACGGGTCATTCAAATGCTGGATGGCGCACTGGTCAGTGATTCCGATCCGCTCACGCTGGAAGAAGTAGCGGCACACCGGAAATCAGATCAGCAGAAAAAGCAGACTTCTTCCGCCCAGAAGAAGCCCTCCATGAAATGGCGCACGTCCTTTGGCTTGAGCCTGAAAAACCTGATCGCAAAGCGAAACCGGACTGCCCTGACCAGCTTCGCCGGTTCTATTGGCATCATCGGCATTGCCCTGATCTATGCAGTCTCTCAGGGAACTACCACCTATATCAACACCCTGCAGGAGGATACCCTCTCCTCCTATCCCCTGACCATTGAAGCCACCACCGTGGACTTGGGCAGCTTGATGTCTGCTTTTCTGGAAAGCGCTTCCTCGGGAACAGCGCATGATAAAGATGCCGTCTATTCCAAGCCCCTGGTTTACGATTTGATCAACGCCATCAACAGTATTGAGACCACCGAAAACGATCTGGCATCCTTCAAAAAATATATTGAACAGCAGCGGGCCGATCCGGAAAGCGCCAGCGGCTTGTATCAGGCCATCAGCGGCATTCAGTATACCTATGATTTGAATTTGCTGACCTACACCAAAAATGTAGACGGCAGCATTATCCAGTCTGATGCCCAAAAGCTTCTGCAGGAGCTGATGGTCCGGCATTTGGGGATAGACGCCTCCTCCATGACCGGCAATGCCGGCATGGGTGGGATGATGAATATGGGATTCTTCACTCCCGGCATGGGCTCTTTCAAGGTCTGGCAGGAAATGCTTCCGGGCGATAACGGCAGGTTGGTAAGCCCCCTGTTGGAAAAGCAGTATGATTTGCTCTATGGCTCCTGGCCAACGGCCTATAACGAGATCGTGCTGGTGGTGGACGAGAATAACGAGCTGGATGATATGACCCTGTATGCTCTGGGCCTAAAATCAGAAGCTGAAATGGACACCATCATGGATGCGGCTGTCAACGGCACCCAGCTCACCCCCGATACCAAACGCTGGACCTATGAGCAGATCTGTGACATGGAATTTCGGACTGTTTTGCCCAGTTCCTGCTATACGCTGGACCGGGCTACCGGCCTGTACACCGACTTGCGGAACACCGATGCCGGCCTGCGCTATCTATACGACACCGGCACCACCTTGAAGGTCTCCGGCATTATCCGGCCCAGCGAGGATGCTGTATCGGCTATGCTCACCGGCTCCATTGGCTATACCTCCAAGCTGACTGCCTATATCATTGAAAATGCCCGGCAATCCGATGCTGTAGCCGCGCAAACAGCATCGCCCACCATCGACATTTTCTCCGGTCTGCCCTTCCGCTCCGGCACCGGCTCTATGAGTGATGCCGAAAAGGAGGCCGCGTTCCGAGCCTATATTGCGTCTCTGGATCTTGCCGGCCGGGCTGATGCCTATGTGCGGATTATGTCCATCCCCACTCAGGAGCAATTGGACGCATCCGTGTCCAAGGTGCTCTCCGGCATGACCCGGGAAGATATGGAAAAGACCCTGATCAAAGCGACTGTACAGCAGACCGGCATGCTGGAATCGGAAGTTACTGCCTATATTACAGCCATGAAGGATGATGAGATCACAGAGCTGTTTACCCAGGCGGTCACAGAGCAGGTAAAGGCCCAGTTTGCCACCCAGATCAAAGCTCAATTGAGCGCCATGACCACCCAACAGTTGGCAGGTGCTATGGATCAAGCACTGGCGCACTACACCACAGCCCAGTGTGCTGCTTACTATGATCAGATCCTAGAGTTTTCGGAATCCACTTATGAAGACAATCTGGTGGCTCTGGGCTGTTTGGATCTGGATGATCCGGCTTCGATCAATCTGTACGCCTCCAGCTTTGAAAACAAGGATGTAATTGAGGATGCCATTGCGGCCTATAACGCAGGCGTTGAGGAGCTACAGCAGATCCGCTATACGGACTATGTGGGAATCATGATGTCCTCCGTCACCACCATTATCAACGCCATCACCTATGTACTCATCGCCTTTGTGGCTATTTCCCTGGTGGTATCCTCCATTATGATCGGTGTGATCACCCTGATTTCCGTGCAGGAACGCACAAAGGAGATCGGTATTTTGCGGGCCATCGGCGCTTCCAAGCGCAATGTCTCCAGTATGTTCAATGCGGAGACCATTCTGATCGGCGCGTCCTCCGGCGCTTTGGGTGTGGGCGTAACCTACCTGCTGTGTATCCCCATCAATGCCATCATCCACGCCGTTACCGGCCTGAAGAATCTGAACGCCTATCTGCCCTGGCAGACAGCGCTGATCCTTATATCCATCAGTATTCTCCTGTCTGTCTTCTCCGGCTTTATCCCCTCCAGAAGCGCCGCAAAGAAAGATCCTGTTGTGGCCCTGCGAACCGAATAACCCCAAGGCCCTGCCAATTGCGGCAGGGCCGTTTCGTACTAATCCATTGTAGGGCGGGGGCTTGCTCCCGCCGTTTAAAGCAGTCGATTATCCGGCGGCGGGGGCAAGCCCCCGCCCTACAATGGCTGCGCAAAACCACCTGAATTTGCCGCACAGCCCGTGGGCACAGCTTGTTATATTTCTGCACAAATGGTCCTCAAAAACAGGAAATATTTGGTCAGTATTACACTTGATGGCAACCACAGATAGTGCTATGATACAGTAGTTTGAAACTGGCTTTTACTATATTACGAAGAAGGCGTTACACAATGGAAACTTCTCTTATCTGTCTTGCGATTGCCCTGGTGGGCGGCCTGATGCTGTCCCGTCTGACAAAGCTGATCCATCTGCCGGCAGTTACTGCATATCTGGTCGCCGGCTTGCTGCTGGGTCCTTTCTGCTTGGGTGCGCTCAAGCTGCCCGGCCTTGGTTTCAACTCTCTGGCGCAGGTTGAGGGACTGCAGATCGTCACCCAAACCGCATTGGGCTTTATTGCCTTTACCATCGGCAACGAATTCCGTCTGCGGCAGCTCAAAGCCATGGGCAGCAGTGCCATCATTATCGGTATTTTGCAGGCGGTGATCACCACTATTCTGGTAGATATCGTGCTGATCATCCTGCACCTGTGCTTCCCCCAAATCATCTCTCTGCCCTGTGCTATCGTGCTGGGCGCGATTGCTTCCGCCACCGCCCCCGCCGCCACGTTGATGGTGGTCCGGCAGTATAAGGCAGACGGTCCTCTGACCCGGCTGCTGATGCTGGTGGTGGCCATTGACGACGCCGTGGGTCTGGTGCTCTTCTCCGCCTCCTTCGGCATCGCCACCGCCCTGTCCCAGGGCCATGTGAGCATCGCCGCCGTGGTGGTGGAGCCCATTCTGGAGATCGTCCTGTCCTTAGGCCTGGGCGCCCTCATCGGCGGCCTGCTGGACCTGACAGAGATCTTCTTCCACTCCCGCAGTAAGCGCCTTAGCA
>JAZNIG010000053.1:0-33663 GCA_045577355.1 Faecousia sp.
TCCTGATGAACGAAGCCCGTTACTCCCGTCTGACCCGCGAGTTCCCCGACCGCGCTGCTGACCTGTTCGCAAAGAACGAGGCTGCCGCGAAGGAGCGTTGGGAGCATCTGAACAAGCTGGTTGAGATGTACAAGGACTAATTTCGACATTTTTCGTCTAACTTAACCAATCCCCTATCTGGGTTTTACGCCCAGATAGGGGATCTTTTTTGAACTTTTTCAATCTTTTTTTGTAATTTGGATTTATAATTATGTAACAAAAAACCAACATATGGAATTTTTCTGATTCAACAGAAAAATTCATTCTTCAAATCATTGATTTTTCATTGAAAAAAGTAGCGAAATATGCATAATTACAATATTTCACCTGGATTAGTTCTGTTTCGACTAAATCATTCCAAATAAATAGCAAAGTGAGAGATGTTTTATCATCTCTCACTTTGCTACTATATCTCGCATTCCATTTCTTTAAGGAATTTGTCCAATTTTTCTCTGGCCCGTTCTATCTCCGCACGGTCCTGCTTTTTCAGCGCCCGGTCGAATTCCATCATAGCTCGGTCGATGGCTCTTCGGTTTTCACCGGTTGCTTCCTCATAGAGCCGCTCGCCGCGAAGCGAAACCAGCCGGTTGGGTTCTTCATCTCTGGGATTCTGCTTCAGGTATTGCAGCGCTTCCATCCGTTTTTCCGCTTCCTCCTGGGAAAGTCGGCTTTTGTTTCCCTGGATCAGGATCTTCCGGCGAAGCTTAGAAGAATGAACAAATACCTCTACTTCAAGCAAAGAGTTCACGTCATAGGTGTAGGTAATATCCACCGCTTCCTTGCCCTTGGGTCCTGCGGGAACAGGGATATTCAGTTCTCCCAACAGCAGATTGTTCTGAGACATTCTGCTTTCACCCTGAAGTATCTTGACGCAGATCCGGGTCTGATTCTCATGGGCAGTACAGACCGTCTCGGTCCGGCTGACGGGAATCACAGTATTACGTTCGATAATTGGAAGATAATGCCCAGGCTCTTCAAAGGCCCCGTTATCCACCATCACTTCAGTACCCAACGTAAAGGGACACACATCCGTCAGGACGACCTCCTGGATCTCCTTATCCCGTGACTTCATGCCGCACTGCAAAGCAGCACCGATGGCCACAGCTTCATCCGGATTGATTCCGTAGCTTGGAACCCGGCCAAAGAGCTTGGCAACGAATTTGCGTACCACCGGGGATCGGGTGGCACCGCCAACCAAAACGATCTTATCAATCTCATTGAGGCTGACTCCTGCATCCCGAAGGCTTCGCTCAATGGGTTTACGAAGCCGATCCAGCAGCGGAGAACAGGCCTGCTCGTATTCTTCCAAAGATAAGGACAAAATGTGAATCTTTCCTTCTATGGGACAGCACATAAGTATTTCATCGCGTTGAGAGAACTCGCATTTGCACTTTTCTGCGGTCTTGCGAATTTCGCAGCGGGTTTTCAGATCCAGAGATTCCGGTGCTACGCTCGCACTCTCAAGGAACAGATTGTAAAGCACTTCCGTGAAGTCCTCACCACCGATGAAGTTATCGCCTGCAATGGCGTGGACCTCCATAATAGGACTGTACAGTTCCAGAATTGACACATCGAAGGTACCTCCGCCCAGGTCAAAGACCAGATAGCGAACATCATCCTGCTCCGTCATACCGTGGGCAATGGCGGCGGCGGTAGGCTCATTGATGATGCGAACAACATTCAGTCCTGCCAGCTCACCAGCTCGCTTAATTGCCTTGCGCTGAAGATCATTGAAGTAAGCAGGAACACTGATAATCGCATCTGTAACCGGTTCTCCCAGATAGATCTCTGCATCCTCCTTTAAGCTTCGAAGGACGAGGCTGGACAATTCTTCTGCCCGGAGTTTCCAGTCACCTAAGATATACTCCCTGTCAGTACCCATGCTCCGCTTGAAGACACTGGCACTTTCCAGAGGGTACAACATCGCCCGTTCCTTAGCAGAACGTCCCACATACACTGTTCCCTTGCTGTCCACACTGACTACGGAGGGTGTTAAGTTTTCTCCCAAGCGGTTCGGAATGATTTCCGCCTTACCATTTCGGAAGCAGGCAACCAAACTATTCGTGGTACCCAAGTCAATTCCGATCAGCATTCACTTTCTTCCCTTCTTTTTAAGTCTGGCTTCACCAGCAGCAAAGTCCAGATCATCCGGCCAGTTGGTTCTTCCGGCAGCATAAAGCTTCTTGGCATTCTCTTCATTACCCAAAATCTCCTCGATATGGGCTTCATAGATATCTGCATCCTTACAACTACCGTATTCGCAGAAGTCACACAAAGGAAGTTTTCTGGTTCTTGCCAGCTCTTCCTTTGCTTCCTCTGCCCTGCCCAGAATGGCAAGCGCCAGACAGCGGCGGCTGCGATAGAGTGCTTCATCCGTCAGATTCTGAGAAAGAATACTGTCCTGTAGTGCAAGTGCCTTCTGGGCGGCTCCCTTAGCCGCATTCATCTTACCCATATGCCAGTATGCATGCGCCAAGTTCAGCATAGAATGGTCATCTTCCGGGTTTTGCTTAACACGGCGGCTCCAGATTTGAATCTGTCGATCGTGGTTGCATTCTAAGTCATTTAGCTGAAGTCGGAAATCCTGCACCTGCTCAAAGGGGAGCTTGTGCTTGGCAGGTCCCATGGCGAGAGCAGCTTTGAACATCTTGCCCTGCAGCAGGTTCAGTCTGCCGCTGGCCGCCATAAGATCAGGATCATTCCGGTTGACCCGCTTCCACTGGTCCAGAACCTTTTTTGCCCGATCCCAAAGACCAAATTGACAGCAGATATCAAACTGCAACTGCAAGGCTCCACCATAATGATAGCGGTCGGCAGTCTCTGCGGCAAAAGCCAGCGCTTCTTCATACCGCCCCTGCCTGCGAAGCACCTTTGCCTTGTGCTCCACAATCCAATCATACTGACGGTCATATTCGGCCATAATAGCAAGCGCCTGATTAAGCAATTCCATGGACTTCTCATAATTACTTTGGGCATCTGCAACAAAAGCCAGACCACGATAGCCGTCGATATCGTCAGGATCCATTTCCAGTTCCTTCAAATAATAGAGCCTTGCGCCTTCCAAATCGCCCAAATGCCGCTTACAGGTGGCAGCATAGAAATACAACTCCGCAGTCTTTTGGGTTTCAAGAAGTTTTTCATAGTATGTAAGGGCTTCGGTGGCATTCTGATTCAGATCTTCATAGTAAAGATCTGCGATTCCCCGGAGCGCCACGGTAGAATTGGGGTTCTTCTCAGCAACTTTCCGGTACATCTCAATGGCATCTTCCTGCTGTCCACCCTTCTTCAGTACCCATGCTTTATAGGCCAGAAGATCCGTATCCTGCTCATTGTGGGAAAGTCCCTTGTCAACAATATTGAGAACAACAAGACGATTTCCATCACGACTCAAATCCAGCTGATTCCCCGTCAAGACGGCCAGATGATAGTAAAGCTCCGGGCTCCACATTAGGTCTTCACCGGCTTCCACGCGTTTCCAGAGGGTCTGGTACTGCTTCAACGCAGCTTTCTGATCTTTCTTCTCCAGTTCTGTCAGTTCCGCGCGGACGAAATCGATTGTAATATCCTCCGGTGCTCCGCTTTCTTTCAGGAAATTCAGAATCTCGTGAACATCCTCAAAGATTTCGTTGCGAATCAGGATTTGCATTTTCAGAACGTACAGGCTCAAATCATTACTCTGAATTGCCATTGCACGATTGACTGCATCAAAGGCCTCCCGGTCCCGGCGCAGGCGGTAAAGGCACATAGCCATCAGCAATTCTGCAACCCATGCTCTGGGAGTTACCTTAAGCAGTCGCTGGAAAATCTCAATCGCATAGGGATAATCTCCGGAAGCAAACAGAATTTTCCCCATAAGGGACATAACTTCTGTATCCTCAGGTGCCTCTGTCAGGGCCTCTTCAAATTTTGCTTTCGCTTCCTCGGTTCGACCCAACTTCATCAGGCAATTGCCCTGAATCTGCAGCATTTCGGGAAGTCTTGCTTTCCGTTTGCGGGTCTCCGTGGTTCCATCATCATCGAGATTCCGAAGAATCTCTTCAACGATCTGCAGATGTTCCAGTGCTTCTGCAAACTTTTCGGTATTATGATAGAGCTTACCCATCAGATTGTGATAAGCAAAGCCATCCTCATAGTTCGGATCGATCTTCTTAGCCAACGCAAAAGCATCATCGACACGCTCATTTTGCGCATAGCACCAGGCAAGCTCAATGGCATTGTCCGTATCTCCGGGATGTTCTGCGTACCGTGCTTCACGCTTCGTGATCAGCTGCACATTCCATTCCTTCAGTAATTCCGCCATCTGCTCAAGCAGCATAGGATTATCTGTGCTCGAATGCATGATTTCATAGGCACAGTCTTTTGCCTCGTGATACTGCTTTCTGGCAGCCAGACACTTGGCATAAACCATCTTGCCACCGATGTGCTTTGGCTCAATTTCCAGAATGTGCGAGCAAATCTGTTCTGCTTCCTCTGTGTTACCATCCTCCAAGCAAATATCAGCCCAAGCAATGCAGAGTAATGCATTATCGGGATATGTAGCAGCCAAACGCTGGAATCCATCCTTGCCATCCTGTACCCGACCGGTTTCCATATAGAACCGATAACGAAGTGCATCACCATAGGGATGACCCTCAGATAGTGCATCCATCTGCTCCAGAATGGGCTCCACCTCTTCCAGAGGTATCTGATTAGCCTGGAAATAGAGCCTACGGTAAGCGTCACAGTCTGTTCCACTGATACCGGGCACAAACAGATCATAATCGAGCGCAGGATCCAGCCGGATACCCGCCAAAACTGCATGATCAATGAAATCTCTGGGCCAGGTTTCATATAATTCCTCTACCCTATGACTGAACTCAAAGGTTTGGTCTAACACCTGCCAGACACTCTTCGGCAGATGGTAGTTTTCAAGCAGGAACTTCAACAGCGACTCTTCTGCTGCAGCACGTGTATCCAGACCGATGCAAATATCGGAGCCCACCAGTCGCTTCCAACAATCGGGATTGATCCGGGAAGCATAATCCTCGTACAGTTTCGCAACAGCCTCGATCCAAAGGCCCACAGGACTCTCATCCCGGGCAGAATCAGTATCTTCTTGGTTGGCCAGGGTCATCGCTTCCTCGAAGGCAGCGCGAAGATCTTTAAATTCCTCGGGCTTGTCCTCAGGGTTTGTCTGGCGCAGTTTCTGACGGTAGGCTTCAGCAATTACCTTTTTATCTTTTGTTGGATTAATACCCAATGCAAACCAATCCATCTTCTATATCCTCCTTATAGTTCTTCCTTCAGGCATTTTCGGGCGAATTATTTCAAGTAATCAATTCTTTGGCGTTATCTCAATTACGAGCTTACCGCAAAGGGATGTTTTAGGCTTTATTTGAAGAGTCCTATTACCAACAAAATAGAAATCATCGTCTTCTGAAGTAAATCTATTTGTCTGATGTCCGCAAAGTGAATGTAAATCATCGATGATGATTACTGCAAAATCCTTCCGTATTTCCATAAATACATAACGAACACCATGCTGATCTTTTCCATTTGTTGAGGTAATGATAAATGCCTCATGTCTTTCTCGACATGAATCGTTCATATTAATGTACTTCTCTAACGCTGAAACGGATTCCTTCACCCGGTTTTCTTCTTCATAATTGATCATAAATATACACCTCACATTTTTGTGTACATTATATCATCAAAGGATATGATTTGAAAGCAGAATTTTCATTCTATCCATCTCCAGTATTGTATATATGAGGAGAGACTGAAGATGTCCATATTATTTATCTCCCCCCTAATTAATCTATAACTTTGAATCACACTTTGATTCGTGCCACTATGTTATTAATTCTTGTTTGAAATCTGTCACCTATTGTGATATAGTAAATGCATCATAGTTCTGAGCGATTATTCCGATAGAGCACAGCAGAATCATCTGTTTTCTTTATCGTATATGCATCAGATCGTTGTTGGTTTTGTATCTCAGAAAACCAACAAAAAACCAACAGTGTAAATTATCGAACAGTTTCTCAATCTGTGACAAATCATCAAACAAAAAACAAGACAGTTCTTCCTGTTTTCTGGGGCGTTTTTAGGCGAAAATGAGCTTGGGGATTACGTTATTTTATCTTATCGCACGTAATCTGAAATTATCAGATTTCGATGCATTAAGTACAAGGACTAATCCCCAAACAATTGACCGCCCCCGGAAAATCCCGGGGGCGGTTTTCTTTGTCTTAGTAACGCAAAAAAGCAATTTCTATGAGAATTATTAACTGCGATTACCCTTCTCCGAAGCATACGCTTCTCCGGCCGGAGAACGAAGCACCAAGGAGCGCTCACAAATAACTTTGTTCTCCTGATCATAAAATCGGATGGTTATAGGGAACGCTACCTCCACTGAAGTATCCAATGGGTTATCGTCAGAAATATTTGTAAGCTGCCATATTGCACGTCCTTCTCTCCCAAGTTGCTCGGAATTGCTTGCAGATAGTGTAAAGAGAAAGTACCCGCTGACATCTCGCTCAGATTCCAATGTATAGACTTTCTGAAACTCTGTTTCATCACTGTACTTCTCGATCAGTTCAATTTCCATTTCAGCACGAACTGCCTCAGGAAAACTGTCAAATAAAATAATTGGAATCCTCACATATGTAGCCGTATCAACACTATATCTTATACCTGGAAATGATAGTACTGTAACATCTCCCATCTTTTTCCGATATACAAATTCGTTTCGTTCCAGTTTTTCTTCATCATAGCAGAATAATGTCACACCTTCTGCACTGGTTGCTAACAACAGCTTATCATAAGGATAATAACTATAATCTTCTAATGATACTGTATTTAGAATTTTTGCTGGTCCGACAAGATTAGATTTTTCTCCTCTTCGGAACTGTTGTTCAGGTGTAAATGCAGGACTACCGATGGATAGATAGAATAGGAAAAGGAGAAGTGCCGTTCCTAAAACATTCAAAATCACCCTTAGACTGCGCGACAGATGCCGCAACGGATTTTTCCACATTTTCATGTCTTCTCACCCCCAGTCAAATCGATCCGAAGTGCAAAATCTCTTCCGTCCCGGTCATAGTGCAGATCGATCCACTCTGCCTCCTGAGAAATATAATTGTATAATAACATTTCAAAGGTATACGTAAACAATCCACTATTTCTCCTGTTTCCAGCCACAAAAGATTGATCACCATATCCGTATTCCGCTCTGTTGTAATAAATATTCCCCAGACTATCTCTTGCCCAGAAGAATTCATCCACACCAAGTGCAGGTTCTTCCCACGGTATCGGGTTTGTAATTTTCATACGAAAATAAAAACTATCTTCAATCTTCTGATTGTCATATTCCGTTCTCCAATAAGCTGCATTGGTAACGGTAATTCTATAATCATCGATTCGCCCTGTGCATCCCGGTTCTATGTACAGTACCCTTCGGGCATTGCTTCCCTCTTCTTGATGCACAGTATCTTTATACACATCAAACCCTAAATGATAAGAATCCTCAAAAGATGGGTTAAATGTAACTTCCTCCCATATAAATAAGCAAAATGGAAGTATTGTAATCACAAGCGCAATGATCAGCAGTACTCTGCTAATGATGAGCATATACGGCCAGAACGGGCTATGGATCTTCGCAAGCTGGGGTGCCAGCTCTTCGGCACTGCCCATGGCCTCAACGGTCTTATTGATCGCTTCCTCATGCGGCAAACCGCGGGAACGGAAAGATTCATAGCGGTCTTCCAGGTGCTCATACAGCTCCTTATGGACCGCGTCCCGGTCCGGGCGGTATTTGATTTTCTTGACCGCTACCCGACACCAGGTAAAGAATTTTTCGTTATTCATAGGCAACCTCACATTCCTGCAGGCGCGGTACAGCCGATCACGGCACTGACTTTCTCAGAGAACACCTTCCATTCTCTGGTTTTCAGTTCCAACCTTGCTCGGCCAATATCGGTCAGCCGGTAGTACTTCCGATCCCGTCCACCGGACGTTTGCATCATATAGGATTCCACACAGCGCTCCTTCTCCAATGTGTGCAGAAGCGGATAAAGTGTCCCCTCCTTTAATAAAAAGGTGTCATCCGAACGGCGGGCCAGCTCCTCCACCATTTCATATCCGTACATATCCCGGTCCTTGAGCAGCGCCAGCAGCAGCATAGATGTGCTGCCGGAAAGCAGGCTTTTTTCGTGCTTCATGGTATTTCCTCCTTTACCTAGATTATCTATGTATATTATACCTAGATAATCTAGGTCTGTCAAGCAAAAAAAATGATACCCCGGCTTTGCCGGGGTATAGGCTGGAATTACAAATATAGCATTTAGGATCCGTTGGTAAATATCTTTTGCTCCAACGGATTCTGGCGTTCAATCTCCTCAAAGATCGCAATCTCTGTTTTGATATGGGCAGGGTCAATAAACAATTCCCCACCGTTTACCATGTGATCATACAGGCGGTGATAGTAGCCCGAGGTGCCGTAGGCAAACGCATCGCCGGTCAGTTCAACCGTTTCCTTGTGCCATTGAATGGTATTGGCACAATAGCAGGGTCTTCCATTTTCATTACGGAGTGACTTGTGATTCAACACAGGCAGTGGAGATTCGCTCTCCAGATAATACTGATACTCGATCACCTTATTTGATACACGCATAGCACCCCGGTCACCATAGACCTGATACAGCCATCCATTATTATAGGGATCCGAAGGATTAATCTCGATTTCAAAGCGAGGTCCCTTTTCATATTCCAGAATCGCAAAAACATAGTCCTCTGCATCGCCTACGGAGTTGAAAATTTGCAGCTTGGAATAGATATTCTTGGGCATTTCATCTGTTCCGGCCAGCCAAATGCACTGTTCAAATGGATGGGGACCCGTATTTCGCATAGCACCGGCATCCCGGCAAAGGAGAGTCTGCCAGTCATAACGGCGGGAAAAGCTGTTCCATCGTCCGCGGACCAATTTTACATCCCCCAGTATACCAGACTTCAAAATTTGTTCCATCTTCTCGAAGTACTCGGCCAATCTTGACTGTTGGAAAATGGTGAACACTACCTGATTCTTCTTTGCCGCATCGATTAACTCTTGAAGCTGATCAGCAGTTTTGCAAACGGGCTTTTCGCACAGAACATTAAATCCATGATTGATCAGATCCAACGTAATGGGATAATGCATATCCGAGTAAGAAGCATTGATAACCAGATCGATATCACTGCGTTTAAACAAATCTTGGTAATTAACGTATGTATCGCAGTTAAAGTCCTCTTTTGCTGCTGCTTGCCGGGCCGGATCTAACTCCACCACCGCAACAACATTGAAAATATTGTTGTTTTCCGATTTAAAAAAGCTTCCGTGAATACAGCATCCACTTCTACCGTATCCAATAATCGCAGCATTTAACTGTTTCATGGTTTTATCTCCTTATATCAGATTCCGTGTTTGGCACCAATCACGACAATTTCATTATAGTGCAATTATTTGCACTGTAAATTGAAAAAGTTGTAAAAATACATTGCAAAAAATGTACTCACGTGCTATTATAAGCAAAATCCCTTCTTATATGCAGGCATTGCCCGACAATCAACAAGGAGTTCCCTATGACTACGATCACCCATTCCTATCGATCTGAGGATATCCGTTTCAGCTACGCAATCATTGAACCGTGTAGCGATATTGTGCCCCATGTCCATGATGTTTGGGAATTAATCTTCTTGAAAAAAGGTGATATCTCCTATCTTGTGGAAGGAAAAATCTATCACCCCGGAAAAAACTGTCTGATCATCTCCCGACCCTGGGAGCGTCATGCTATCACATTCCACAACTCCGAGACTTATTCACGGTATAATATTGTATTTGATGAAAAACTGCTGCTAAGTAATGTGTGCAAAAAACTCCCGCACAACATTGATGTCATTAACTTTGATGGCAATGAACTGGTATGCGGCTTATTTCAAAAACTCAGCTACTACAGTGAGCATTTTGACGGCGATACTATGAAGGCCCTTCTGATCAATCTAACAGAAGAAATTCTTTGTAATGTAGTGATTGTATCTAAAGAGTTTGAAGCATCCGATATTTGTTCTGTAAATCCCATTATCAACCAGGCTGTCAAATACATAAACGATCATATCACAACATGGCTAAATATCGAAACCCTTGCGGATCACTTGTTTATTACTAAAAGCCATTTGCATCACCTGTTTATGAAACATCTGAAAATCACGCCCAAGAAATATATCCTATCAAAAAAACTGATTCTGGCCCAACGGGATCTGCGTTCCGGCAGCAAACCTACAGAGGTTTGTGCAAATTACGGTTTTTCTGATTATTCCACCTTCTATCGGGACTATAAGCACTATTTTGGTCATTCCCCGTCAACAGAATCCAATGTTGCATTTCTACGGGATATAGAATCCTGAGATCTAAAGAAAGGAGAATATATGCTCTGTACTATTATTGATATTCGCGGTGATTACGCCTATGTAAAATATGAGGATACCGGAATCGTCAGTGAAGTAGCCATAGCTTTGCTCCCATTGGGTATCGACACCGGTGATCGGCTAAGGTTTGAAAACTACACGTTTACACTGATCTGACCCTCAAAAATCCCCACTGGAATCCAGTGGGGATTTTTAACAGCAATCTGCAATTATGCCTCTTTATTATCCTCTGCCGCAGTGTTCCTCTGGGCCTTTTTAATTGCCCGCTTCTCTTTATTCTTAGCACGTTTCTCTTTAAAGTGTGATTGGAGCACCGGCGGTTGCGGCTTCAGCTTCTCAGGATTAACCTGCGCCTGCGCTAACCGCTCGTGTGTCTTCTCCCGCAGAAGTGTGTACACTACAGACGCAATCGGGATCATCAGGAACATGCCTGCTACGCCCATCAGTTTACCGCCCACAGCGACAGCTACCAGTACCCACATACCCGACAGGCCAATGGATGTACCAACAACACGGGGGTAGATCACATTATTTTCAAACTGCTGGATTACCAAGAACATGACAACAAACCAAAACGCCAGCACGGGGTTGCTCACTAAAATCAAGAACGCACCAACCGCGCAGCCTACAAACGCGCCGACAACAGGAATAAATGCCGTAACTGCTACAAGCACACTGACCAGCGGAATATAGGGCATCCGGAATATAGCCATAGATATAGCAAATAGGCTGCCTAAAATACAAACCTCCACACACTGTCCTGACAAAAAGTTAGAAAAGGTGGAATTGGACAACCGCAGCACCCGAATAGCACTGTCACAAAAGGTTTCCGGCAAAAAAGCATACAGCAGCTTTCTTCCCTGTCTTGCCAGGGTTTCTTTCTGAAACAGGCAATACAGGGCAAATACAATTGCGATTACCAAATTCACCAATGCGCCAGCAACACTGCCAATGGCAACAAATGCACCGCTCACAATCGTAGTTAGACTATTGCTCAAAACAGAAAGTGCCCGCTGGGCTAAACTTGCCCAGTCAAACTTTTCCAATTCTGTATTTTCAAAAATCCACTCCATCAATTCCGGATTGTTGTTCAAAAACGCAAACGCTGCATCCTCTGCTTTGACAAGGAAAGCTTGTAATGTGGGAATCAGGGATTGAATTGTATTGATCAATTGGGGAATCAATAGCCAGAAGACCAAGGACAAAACCAACAGCACCGCAATAAAAGTCAGCAATATTGCTATGAGCCGTCTAAGCTTATCCTGCTTAACCCCCTTCAATAGCCCTTCAAACGCGCGCATCGGAACATTGATCACAAATGCGATTGCCGCGCCTGTAATAAAGGGCGCAAATACACCTTTGAGAATATTGTACAGGCTTTCCACCCGATCGGTTTCATGCAGCACCCAATATAAAACAATTCCGGAAGCTACTACAATAAACAGATTTCGCAGGGTCTTCTTGTTAATTTCCAGCAATTCCCTCGCCCCTTTCCTTTTAATCATAATGCAACTATGTGTAAAATTTATGAATAATCACGGTTGTTTTGACAATTTAATCAATTCTTTGCAAAGCGCATCCACACATTCCTGCTTTGTTGCCCAGCTTGTGCAAAACCGCACTGCTCTATGCTGCTCATCGACCCGTTCTTGTTCACAGAAGGTAAACTTCCTGCTCAACTCTGCAAGGATCCCATCCGGAAGAATTGGGAACACCTGATTGGTTACACCCTCAACAAGCAGAGGATAACCCAGTGCTTGCACAGTATCCCGAACCTTATCCGCCATCCGGTCAGCGTGCTGTGATATTTCTATATACAGGCCATCTTCAAGCAGCGCCTCAAATTGCAGGCCAAGAAGCCACCCTTTTGCCAGCATTGCGCCATTTTGCTTAATTATATAGCGGAAATCCATTGCCAGCGCAGAATTAGAGATCACCACAGCTTCTCCAAACATAGCCCCGACCTTCGTACCGCCAATGTAAAAGACATCTGTCAACTGGGCCAGATCTGAAAATGTTACATCATTCCCTCTGGCCGCTAAGGCATACCCCAAGCGGGCACCGTCAAGGAACAGATACAGTCCATACTTTTTGCACGTGCTGGAAATGGATTCCAATTCATTCAGACTGTAAATCGTACCTAATTCTGTAGGATTTGAGATATATACCATCTTCGGCTGGACCGTATGTTCCCGATTAATATCCTCTAAATGCGCCCGTACAGTCTGTTCGATCTGTTGGGCTGTGATCTTCCCGTCTTTGGTTTCCAGTGTTAATACCTTATGGCCTGTTGCTTCCACCGCCCCGGTCTCATGGATGTTGATATGAGCACTAACCGCGCCTAACACGGCCTGATGTGGGCGCAATGCCGCAGCAATCACTGTCAAATTTGTCTGTGTACCGCCAACCAAAAAATGAACATCCAGATCTTCCCTGCCGCAAAGCTTGCAAATCTGATCTGCCGCTCTCATGCAGCAATCATCTGTCCCGTATCCGTCCATCTGCAGGCTGCTCACATCCTGTATTCGCTTTAAGACCGCCGGATGGCAAATCTCATTGTAATCATTATGAAATAGCAACATAATCCCGTCTCCGATATAAATATACTACGTTTCTTATATTTTACCGATTTATCTCTTCGCTGTCAAGGACGCATATTCCTCCTGTTTATTTCATAGGTTTTCTTGGTAGCACACAGCATCGGAGGGGAATATATGGCAGATACAATCGAGGCAAGAGCCTGCGAACTGGCTGTGTACATTATCGAAACCGGAGCAACCGTCCGGACTGCCGCCCAGCGTTTTGGCATTTCCAAATCCACCGTACATAAGGATCTATCTCAGCGACTACCGCAATATAATAAATTGCTTTACGCCCAAGTACGCCATGTTCTGGATGAGAACAAAGCCCAACGCCACATCCGCGGCGGCATGGCCACCCGCAGGAAATACCAGCAGCGTAAAAACGCCTGAATATAAGCCCAGCCCTGTAAGGGTTGGGCTTATGCACATTATAAATCATCCGCATCCTGAACCGGAATCTCATAAGGGTCTTCCCCACGTCCGGTATAGCTTCCGTTGGGATCTGTTTGAATAGTCTTTTTCTTTTTCACAAACCACACCTCCTTACAGCAGTAGTTTTTCGCTTTGCGCAAAAACTATCCGTCTCATACCAACGCAGTATTGCTTTTCACACCCATGCATGGTATAGTTCTTCCAAAGGAGTGATCCAATGTTTGAAATCACACTGATTTGCATGGGCAAGCTTAAGGAGAAGTTTTACCTGAGTGCAGCCACAGAATATGAAAAACGGCTAAAAGGCTATTGCCGTTTTCAAATTTTAGAGCTGCCGGAGGTTCGTCTTCCAGACGATCCCTCCCCAGCAGAAATTGCCGCAGGTCTGGAAAAAGAGGCAGATCAAATCCTAAGTAAGATCCCAAAAGGGGCCTGGTTCTGCACCCTCACACCGGAGGGCCGTATGTGCACCTCAGAAGATCTGGCAAACAAATTACAGGATGTCAAGCTGTCCGGTAAAAGTAGCGCCTGCTTTTTGATCGGCTCATCTTTCGGCATTGCACCCCGGGTTAAAGCCGCTGCGGATCTGAAACTGTCCATGAGTCCTATGACCTTTCCTCACCACTTGGCGCGTATAATGGTACTAGAGCAGCTTTACCGGGCCGAAGCCATTCAAGCGGGAAGTAAATATCACAAATAAGAAGAACTGCTGCAAGATCCGGAATCTGCAGCAGTTCTTATTTAAAACTCGCCTATGTGGTACATTACAGCGGATAAGGCACACAGGGGCGCTGTTTCGCAGCGCAGAATCCGGCTTCCTAATGTGCAAATTTCCAGACCGGCCCTGCGGGCCCGATCTACCTCCGCCGCTTCCAAACCTCCCTCCGGCCCGGTGATCAGACTAATGGTCTGAAAGGCTTTGGACTCTAACGCCATCCGCAGCGTAGTTGCATGTTCATTTTCATAAAACAGAATCCCCTTCTCCGCTTGTGCTGCTTTTTCCAGAGCCACTTCATAGCTTTTCAGCACAATTACATTGGGAATCCTTCCTCTTCCGGACTGCTCTGCAGCAGAGGCGGCAATTTTCTGCCAGCGCTCCAGCTTTTTTTGCAGGCTCTTTTCATCGGGCCGGGAAACACAACGCGCTGAGGGAAAGGCCACGATCTCGTATACCCCCAATTCTGTTGCCTTTTGGATCACATGCTCCAGCTTATCGGCTTTCGGAAATGCCATGTAAACGCTGGCCCTTACAGCAGGCTCAGAAGAGGATCTCTGGGTACTGTTTACCACCAGACAGATCTGACCGGGACTTACATCGCTGACAGTACACACCGCTTCTTTTCCCTGACCATCGCACACCAGAACCTTTTCTCCATTTTTCAAACGCAGCACCTTGGCATGGGCTGCATTCTCCCCTGTCAGCACCAGAAAGTCAGTATTCATTTCCTCCGCCGTTACAAAAAAACGCGTCATAGCAGCCCCTCCCTTGTTTGCTTTTCAATAGTGTAGCATACTTTTAACCGGAAAACAACGTCAATTGGAAAGAAATCTATCCCTCTGGTCGCAGCAATTCTCACCTGTCTAGCCTAATTCAATTCATTACAAGTATCCATCCTGCAATCTGTTTACTGCATGCCATACTTGCGCTGAATACGGTCCAGTTTCTCCAATAAAGACTTGCCAAAGAGCAGCATAGTCACTACAGTGCAGGCTGCTTGACTTAGATTCATGGGAACCCCGGATAGAAACAAAGCCGTCACCGTGCTTAAGTTGTAGGTTATCGGTGTCAGAAACAGGGCACACACATCCAATAACGGTCCTACCCACAGCATAACAGCAAAAAATCCAAACACAGCCAACCACAGGGGTTCTCTTTTGAGCCATCCCTTTTGCGTCAGGAACCCTGCCAGCAGTCCCCCCGCACCGAAGGCCATCATCTGCCAGGGCGTAAAAGCCCCCTGCCCCACAAAAAAGTTACTGCCGAAAGCTGTGACTGCTCCTACTATAAATCCAGTCTCCGGGCCAAACGCAATACCGGTGAGTATAATAACCGCAAATGTGGGCTTAAAGCTTGGAATGGGAATTGCTACGCGGGACGCAATGGCAATGGCACACATGACGGAAATGAGTACCAATTCCCGGGCTTGAGGTTTACGTCCCTCAAAAGCAAGAAAGAACGGCACCAACATCTCTATAATAATAAGCGTACTGGTAATGTAGTAGCTGCGTCCCGGCAGCTTAGTACCCAAATACAGCGTCAGCGGGATCAGCAGCAAAAAAGTCAGCAGCATTACAATCGAAGACTTTTTCATTGGACTCTCTCCTTGCCTTTTCTAAAAAGTTCCACCACATCCTCGGCCGTCACCGCCATAGAAAACACATGCCGGCTCATGCGGTTTGCAGCAGTGGTGTAGAAGCTGTTGCTGCCAAAGAAACGGCGAGGCGTATCGGTTGTCAATATCTGCCCGTCAAAGAACATACTGACCAGATCTGCATATCTGGCGCAAAACTCTACATCATGAGACACCATAACAATGGTAATACCCTGCACCTTCAGTTCCGATAAAAACCGCCCCAATTTTTCCTTAAATAAGCTGTCGATCCCTTTTGTTGGCTCATCCAGCAGGAGCAGCCGTGGTTTAGTCAGCAGAACCTTGGCCAGCGCCGCACGCTGCTGTTCGCCGCCGGATAAGTCGTAGGGGTGACTGTCCAGCAGTGTTTCTATTTCGCAGATTGCGGCTATTTCCTCAATCTGACGCAGGTCCTTGCTCATTTCCGCCAGATCCTCCCGAACTGTTTTCTTCACAAACAGATTCTTAGGATCTTGAGGAAGCATAGCAAGGCAGTTGCTGAATAATTCCCCGGGTTGGTATTTTTCAACAGCCTTACCAAATACCTTAACCTTGCCGTGATACGGTCTGCAAATGCCGCAAACGGCTTTCAAAGCCGTGGACTTTCCTGCTCCATTTCCGCCTACAACGGCAAAAATGCTTCCTTCAGGCACTTCTGCACTGACACCTCTGAGCACATCTGGGCTATCCTTTTCATAACGAAACCAAAGCTCTTTCATGGACAATGCAGAAGCCGTGACCTTTTCCGGTGCGGTTTCCGTGGTGAACTCTGTCATTTTAGGTGCAGCCGGAAAAACATTTGACAACCAATTTCTCCCTTCCCGAACAGTGAGCGGGCAGCTGCCTTCTGCACCAGTGCCGTAGAAAACCCGCACAGGAGTGGGCATGGCAGTAAACATATCGTTATTGGCCTCATACAGAAGCTTTCCTATGGCCCTGGGTGTATCATTTGCGATGATCTTGCCCCCATCCATAACCACAGCCCGGTCTGCATAGGGAAAGATATCTTCCAAACGGTGCTCCGTAATGATCACTGTAGTGCCCAATTCCAGGTTGATCTTGCGCACTGTGTTCAAAAAATCAGATGCAGCAATGGGATCAAGCTGGCTGGTTGGCTCATCCAGGATGAGTACCTCGGGCTGCATAACCATGATGGAGGCCAAATTAAGCAGTTGCTTCTGCCCTCCCGACAGATCAGTAACACTCCGATGAAACCAATCCTGTATTCCAAAGTAACAGGCCATTTCCGCCACTCTTGCCCGCATAGTTCTTTGATCGCAACCCAGATTTTCCAGGCCAAAGGCCAGCTCATGCCAAACTTTATCCGTTACAATCTGATCGTCAGGATTCTGCATCACATAACCGATTTTCGAGGACTGGTCAAAGTTACTGACCTTATCTATAGGGATGCCGTTAAACAGTATTTCACCGGTTCGCTTACCGTGGGGAGTCAAAACTGTTTTCAGATGGCGCAAAAGCGTAGTTTTGCCGGAGCCTGACTTTCCGCAAAGCACCACATACTCACCCTTCTGAATCGTAAGATTCACATTCTCCAGAGAATTGCTGCCCTTGAATATAGGGTAAGCAAAAGTCAGATTTTGGATCTGGAAATGTGCCATTGGACAGCCTCCTTTATATATAAGACGGTGGGTATCAAAAGATAAGTGCTGTATACTACCAGCCCCCAAGAGACCGGGGCAATAGAAAACCCCGGTGTAAAGCTGACATTCGCCTGTCCAAAACCGGCTGCTGCAATCACCAGGATAAACAGAAAGATCTGAACTGCCAGCAATATCTTATCGTAAACACCCATACGGTAAATCATGAAGCTCTGACGCTTCGCCGCCCCGTAACCCCTGGAACGCATAGAATCAGCTGTAACCAGGCTGCCCTCCAACACCCAGGAAGTCATTGCTGATAAAACAGTCATTCCATCATACAGCTTTTCCTGATAATTGGCAGTCTCACCGGCACCTTTGCCAATGGATCTTCTGGAATCTATGAGTTGCCCGGTCTTTCGGATCAGATTGGGTACCATGCGGAACACCATAACCAAAAGTAGAGAAATGGACGGAATGATATTCCCAAACAGGCTGGCAAACTTATCGCTGGTCAAGACCGTGTTATAACACGCGAACCAAATAACCATCACTAAAAGCACACCGGAAAGAGATGCACCATACATCAGTGCTTCCCCGGTGTACGGTCTGCCAAAAATGTGAAACAGAATATGCTTTCCTTGGGTGTTGAATAACGGATTGATCAAGGTTAGCGCAAGTGCAAACGGTAGCAGCAAAAGAAGTCGCTTAACTGCATTGATACCCACCAGCAGCAGGTAATAAATTGCTGCTCCAAAAATCCCTGCGAGCACATAGGCCGGGTGCTGGAACACAACACCGCAGCCAATGGCGCCTATAAAAAACATAAAATTCACTGCCGGGTGGCACTTTGAAAAAGAATCCACTGCCATTTTCGTGTGGCCGCTTTGGTGCCAATTTGCGCTTGTTTTCATTATTAACCTCCGAAAAAGAAAAAGTCCCCATTAGGGGACCATCTCCAGCAAAAACCAGACGAAAAAGAATAAAACATCCAGACTGTCCCCAAGAGTCTGTTCGTTTCCAGGCAACCTCTAAAAATACTTTACCGAGAGATTTTGCACCAATTAAGTTTTGCTGCATTTAGGTAAAAAATCTCGCCAAATCACCAAAGGGTAGTTTTAGAGATACCCTACAGTCAATGTCTGTATTCCGACTCCGGACGCCCTGATGCGCAGACCTTCTCAGCATCTGGCCAATGGCCTTGCGCGGGTTTAATATATCCGTCTACGGCGGCTTGGTACCGTTGGGATTCGCGGAAAAACCGCTGCCCATTCCAATTAACAGTGACTGTTTTTCAATATGAAGCACATGCTTTTTTAGTATATTAACATACCTTTTTCCAAAGTGCAATCTTTTTTAATCCATCGCGCTGACCGGCGCAATTAGTTCGAAAAAGCCGCATTTGTCAAACAGACAAATGCGGCCTTTTTTCGTGGTGCGAGAGATGGGACTCGAACCCACACGGCGATCACCACACGCACCTCAAACGTGCTTGTCTACCATTCCAACACTCTCGCAAATGTACTAACGTATTATAACGCTGCACAATATATTTGTCAATATCTTTTTATGGGCTCTTTAGCTGTAAAAAGCGCTTTAGAATCAACTAATTGTGATCTTAGATTTATATAACCAGCAAAAAGTTACCGCTATCCCGGTTTCCTTGACATATTTCCAATTTTCTAGTATAATACAACGGTATTTACAGGAAGGAGGCTCCCGATAATGACCAGATTTCGGATTGCTGCGCTCGTTTTATGCGTAGCCTTGCTGTTCCTGTTGACGGGATGCTTTGCTTCTGACCACACCGACAAAAACCAGACCACAGCCCTCACTGCTGATAGTGCTGCCATTTCCCTATATCAGCAAGCGGCAGACAAAATCAGCACTGCTGACAACTTCTCCTTATACATAGGCACTATTACCAATACAACTGTGGGCGGTCAGACCTTCTCTAAAAGCTCACAGCAGTTACTTGACTTTCAAAACTATGGCACCAATGCTATGCAGGCCTCTATGGTGGAATCCTTACACATTGGCATCTATAACATCTCCATTTCTGAATTTTATGGGGATGGTATCGGATATTTCACTGTTAACAACAACTCCTTCACCGCCCCCATGACCGTTGAAGAATACTGCATCCGGTATGCTCCGGCTGTCCTTTTTAACACTGTGCTGTACCGTGACATCCAAACATATGCGTATGGCAAAGCCACGGGCATCACTTTCCGTCAGCCTGCAGGTGCTGAAAGCTGGGCAATCCCCACAGATGCGGAATTTACAGACGCATCCGGGTATGCGGTGTTGGATCACAGCGGTGCGCTGAAGGAAAGCACCTATACCGTCACCTATCAGTTAGGCGCGGCCTTTATATCTCAGACTACCAGAGTCATTGTCCGTTCTGCCTCCGCAGCTCAGGTAAAATCTCCTGGAGACGCCAGTTCCTACACCAGTGTAGAATATCTGGACGCACCCCGGAAACTGGAAGAGGCCTGCGGTTATCTACTCCAGGCAAATCAAATTCAGTCCACTGCCGTTGAAAATATCACCTGTCAGGCCTTTGCCATTAACCGCAGCCAGACCACTTCCCTGACCATGTCCGGTGCAGCCGATACATTCAACGCGCTGCTGGATATCAACGTCAATCAGATCAACGAAAGCCGCGGCGGCGAGGTTACGGCAATCCAGCAAACAGAAGGTTTCCAGAACGGTGTTTACAGCATCTCCATTAATGGCAGCGCATCCACAACAAACGCTTCTGTTGATTACAAATCGATGCAAACCTACTGCCAGAACCTTCTGGTGGAAAGCATTTTGCTGACAGAATACATTGCCGGCGCGTCCCTCTTACAGACTGAAAATACATATCGTATCACATTCCGGGGATCTGAAGCGCTGGCCGAAGCTATCTGCCGTGATATCTGCAGCACCTTATATAACGACCCCACCCTCTTAAACACACTGGCCTCTGCCTACACTATTGACACTGTAGAATGTTATCTCGAGTTGGATAGCTCTACCGGACTGCCAACAGCCTCCGGTCTGCGCTGCCGCGTCACTCACACCATTGAAAAAATCTCCTATCTTCTGACAACCCAAATGGATCAAATCTATCATTATCAATAATTATACTCCGGGCTGTTTTGCTAACAACCCGGAGTACTTTTTATTCTTCCTCGCGGCTGATCAATTTAGCCATCTCTAGCGTTACCTGCGCACAGCGTTCCGCAGCGATACGCTCAAAGACAGGATAATCCATCTGTGCCGAATCATCCGCCTTATCCGAGATAGCCCGGATTACCACAAATGGTATCTGATTCCGCCAGGCCGCATGGGCAATGGCGCATCCCTCCATTTCCGTACACAGAGCCTGGGTATCTGCTACAATCTGCTCCTTTTGTGCCTTTCCTGCTACAAACTGGTCTCCACTGGCAATTCTGCCAACACGGGCATGACCGGGATGAACCTTCTCTGCTGCAGTAATGGCAAAGTCAGCCAATGTTTTATCCGCGGGAAATGCCAGTACATCCATGCCGGGCACCTGGCCTACACAATAAACAGGATTTAGCACATAACAGGAAAAATCATGATATATAGCATCCCTGCTGATCACAAAATCCCCAATATCCAGCTCTGCGCACAGGGACCCTGCCACACCTGTATTGACCAGATGTGTCACGCCAAAGCAGTCGCACAAAACCTGTACACAGAGCGCCGCATTCACCTTACCTACACCACACTGCACAACCACAGCCGGCAAACCATCCAGCATTCCCTCGCAAAATTCCATTCCTGCCCGTTCTATAATGTGGGGATCCTGCATCCGCTGCTTCAGTGTCTGCACCTCCACAGTCATAGCGCCAATAATTCCAAGCTTTCTCATAGTCTCTCCTTACTCCGGATACACCAGCCGGCTTTCTGTAAGATTCTCCAGCAGGTTAACATACCGTCTGCCCCAGTACTTTGCCATATTCGGATTCATATCCAGATAATTTCCGCAGTCTTTTGCGCTGGCACCGGGCACTTCCCCAACAAAATCCCGGACAAAACGGAAACACTCCGTCACCAGGCTCAGCACAGATTGGGAAGTATAATCCCCTGCCAGCAGCAGATAAAATCCGGTACGGCAGCCCATTGGGCCAAAATACAGCACCTTATCCTTCCATTCCGGATCATTACGCAGATAGGTAGCAGCAAGATGCTCGATGGTATGGATTTCCGCAGTATTCATCACAGGCTCCTCATTGGGGCTGGTAAGGCGCAGGTCAAAGGTTGTTACTGTTTCTGCACCTATGCGATCCTTTCGGGAAACATACAGCCCAGGCTGCAGAAGATTATGGTCAATAGTAAAACTTGTGATTTTTTCCATAAAAATCTTTGTCCTCCATCGTTTCCTTATTTTTATAATTATTATACAGCAAAATCTATTCTGACGCAAGCCGGAAATCGATATGCGTAAATAACCTTGCTTTTTACAAATATTGCGGATATAATATAAAAAAAGAATAGAAAGGTGGCTTTTTGCATGGATGAACAACGCAACGAACATCCACGTCCGGTAAATCCCAGACGCAGAAAACGTTCCCGCGCCCAGATTTTTAAGGAAGTGTACCTGCCTGTTGTAATCGCGGGAATCGCGCTCCTGCTGATCCTTGTTTTCATTATTGGATCCATTGCCAGAGGTATTCAGAAAAACAAAGCTGAAAAGGAAGCCAGCATCAAAGCCTCTGTTTCCATAGCAAATGAGCAAACGCAGCTTGCTGAGAAGGAGCAGCAGCTTCTTTCGCAAGCACAGCTTCTGGCTGCAGATTATGATTATCAAGGTGCGATTGATGTTCTGAATACCTTCCCCGGTGACATGAGCCAATATCCCACTCTTTCAGCCAAGATCACAGAGTATGAACAGGCAAAGGACGCACTGGTTGCCTGGAACGATCTGAGCAATGTGACCAATCTGTCCTTTCAAATGCTGATGGCCAATCCAAAGCAATCCTTCGCCCACAGTATTTACGGCCGCGCTTTTAACCGTAACTACGTAACCACAGAAGAGTTTAGCCGAATTCTGGAACAACTGTATGCCAATGGCTATATCTTGGTCAGCATGGACGATTTTATCACCACCCAAACCGCTGCAGACGGTACCGTAAGTTATACTGCTAAAACCCTGTACCTGCCGGAAGGAAAAAAACCGCTGATGCTGACCCAGACCAATGTGAATTATAACATCTACATTGTTGACGGTGATGGGGACAAACTGCCCGACAAGAATGGTGCGGGCTTCGCCTGCAGACTGGTGCTGGACACAGAGGGCAGTGTTACCTGCGAAATGATCGACAGCACAGGTCAAACTGTCACCGGTGCGTATGATCTGGTCCCAATTCTGGATTCCTTTATCGAAGCACATCCAGACTTTTCTTACCGGGGTGCGAAAGCTACCTTGGCACTGACCGGTTATAACGGTTTATTTGGTTACCGGACCTATTTGGGCGCCGACAAGGACTTTGGTGCTGATGCCTACAATGAGGCAGTGTCACAGGCTACCAAAATTGCCAAGGCCCTGCGGGAAAGCGGCTACGAGCTGGCCTGCTATACCTATGGCAATGTGCCATATGGCGATTACAGCGCATCTATGCTGGAAGCAGATCTGATCCAGTGGATCACAGAAGCCCTGCCCATTCTGGGACAGGTGGACACAATGGTATTTGCGCAAAACTCTGACATTACAAACACCGAGGTTTACTCCGGCGACAAATTCTCCACACTGCAAAGTGCAGGCTTCCGCTACTATCTGGGCTTCTGCACCGATGGGCAAACCTGGGCGATCGTGAACAACGCCTATATTCGACAGGGCCGACTCCTGGTCAGTGGCTCCAATATGGCCTATCATGCCGACTGGTTTGCAGAGTTATTTGACACATCTGCTGTTCTGGACACCCAAGTCCGCGGCACCATCCCCTCTTAAACATGCGTAATACAGAACTAAAGCCCGGCAAATACCGGCATTTTAAGGGCGGCGAATATGAATTACTGGGTGTTGCAACCCACTCGGAAACGCTGGAACCTATGGTTATTTACCGAGCGCTGTATGGTAATGAAAATCTGTGGGTTCGTCCTGCCGCCATGTGGAATGAAATCGTGAAAACTGGCCACTATTACGGTCCCCGGTTTCAATTGATTGAGGGAAACTAAAAAATCGCATGCTGAACTTCAATTTCAGCATGCGATTATTTATTTTTGTTCACCCCGGAGTTCAATGATCTGATCCCGCAAAATGGCAGCATATTCGTATTCCATCATCCGTGCCGCTTCTTTCATTTGCTTCTCCAGGCGCATGATTTCCTTCTCTCTCTCTGCCTTGGTCATCTTGACACCGCTTCGACCCTTCCGCTCAGCCGTAGGCGAAGAAATCTCTATCAAATCCCGGACTGGTTTTATAATCGTCTTGGGCACAATGCCGTGGGCCTGATTGTAGGCATCTTGAATTTCCCTGCGTCGCTTTGTTTCGTTAATTGCGGCACGCATGGAGGGTGTCATATTGTCTGCATACATAATAACCAAGCCCTGGGCATTTCGTGCTGCACGTCCAATTGTCTGGATCAGGCTGGTCTCGGAGCGAAGGAATCCCTCCTTATCCGCATCCAGAATAGCAACCAAACTGACCTCCGGCAAGTCCAAACCCTCACGCAGCAGGTTAATACCTACCAGCACATCAAATTTTGCCATGCGAAGATCCCGAATGATCTCCATCCGCTCCATTGCGCCAATATCCGAATGCATATAACGCACCCGGATTCCAACTTTTTGCAGATAAACAGTCAGGTCCTCTGCCATTTTTTTGGTTAAGGTAGTCACCAATACCCGTTCATCCCTTGCGGTTCGGGTGTTAATTTCCCCAATCAGGTCATCTATCTGCCCTTCTATCGGCCTAACTTCTACAACAGGGTCTAAAAGTCCCGTCGGCCGAATAACTTGCTCCACAGTCTGCCCGGAACGGGTTTGCTCATATTCGGCAGGTGTTGCTGAGACGTAAATAATCTGATTTAGTTTGGAATCAAATTCCTGAAAGTTCAGGGGGCGGTTGTCATATGCAGAGGGCAATCGGAAGCCATAGTTTACAAGCGCATCCTTTCGGCTCTTGTCACCGGCGTACATAGCCCGGCACTGGGGCAGTGTCACATGACTTTCATCCACAAACAGAAGAAAATCCTCAGGAAAATAGTCCAGCAGTGTGGTCGGTGGTGTCCCCGGTGCCCTACCTTGAATGACCCGGGAATAGTTTTCAATGCCGGTACAGAAACCAATTTCTGTCAGCATTTCCAAATCATAGGCCGTCCGCTGGGCGATCCGCTGAGCTTCAATCAGCTTGTTATTCGCCCGAAAGAATTCCACCTGCTGGTCACATTCCTTCCGGATCTCTGCCATAGCCCGCTCCATCTTGTCCCGGGACGCCACATAGTGACTGGCAGGATAGATCGCCACATGGTCGATATACCGCTCCACCATACCCGATACCGCGTTGATTTCACTAATCCGGTCAATCTCGTCCCCAAAAAACTCTACTCTTATGGCTCTCCCTGCCCAGTAAGCAGGGTAAACCTCCAGTGTATCACCTCTGACACGGAATTTGTTTCTGGAAAAGTCAATGTCATTGCGTTCATAACGGATCTCTGTCAATTTTTTCAAAATCTCATCCAGCGGCCGTTCCTGCCCCATCCGGAGGGAGATGACCATACTTTTGTAATCAATCGGGTCACCTAAACCATATAGACAGCTGACTGAGGATACGACGATCACATCCCGCCGTTCAAACAGTGCAGAAGTGGCACTGTGGCGCAGCCGGTCGATCTCCTCATTGATTGCGGAATCTTTTTCGATGTAGGTATCCGTATGGGCAATGTACGCCTCAGGCTGGTAATAGTCGTAATAGGAAATAAAATACTCCACCGCGTTATTAGGAAAAAACTCCCGAAACTCCGAGCAAAGCTGGGCAGCAAGTGTCTTGTTGTGCGCCAACACCAAAGTGGGCCGGTTTACCTTTTCAATAACAGAGGCCATAGTAAAGGTCTTTCCAGAGCCGGTGACACCCAGCAGGGTCTGCTCTCGAAGCCCCAGTTCCACACCTTGTGCTAATGCCTTGATCGCCTCTGGCTGATCACCGGAGGGTTTATATCCCGATATAAGCTGGAATCTCTCCATACATTACTCCTTAAGGGTTACAGCATTTACTTGCAGTATACCCTTTTTCTATCAGATCCTCGCGGTCTCCTGTAAAGATCTCTTTATTACTTTCTTTTATCGTCTGTCCTTGGGAACAATGCTCTTTGTGAAACTTTTTAGAGCTGGTATTCAGGACATAAGTTGTTTTCCCGTCTGCTTGCTGGGTTTGCGTGGGCTGTGTTTGCCCATCCAGCCTGCTCTCACCGGTAGCATAGTCGATTGTTACGCCCGGCTGATTGTTGTAAACATATACATGAAAGTACACACCATCGCCGTTGTCCTCAACCGAATATGCCTCCATCTGAATACCCCTGGCTACCAACTCATTCCCACGAAAAATAGGCGTTACACGATAAAGCACATGATTGCCGGTTTCTTTAATATAGTCTGCCACCATATTTTCAAAAGGAAGCATTCCTTCCACATTGCAATAACGGGTCCCGCTGATCAGATTGCGCTCGTTAGCATTTTCACCGGTCAATTGAAAGCCAATTAAATGGCAACGGTTATACAAATTTTTTCCATCCACAAAATCATATTGGGCCTGTACCCATCCGGTTGGCTTTATCTGACTGATGTTTCCACGGTCTTCAGTGGGCATCAGGTCTCTTCCTATGCAAGCCATGGTATAGCCGCAGCGGCCAAGATCATCCAGAGAAGCGTAGTATTCGTAAGATTCTGTAGTCATATCCTGGTCTGTAAATTGCGGCTGATTATTATTAATTACTACATAAGACGAACCGGAAAACTCCGGGACCTCATCCAACGATATGCTGTTGGGCAGGGTTCCGGGTCTGGTAAACAAATCCTGCCACCAAAACCAGGTTGCGGCAGCTGCGATCACCAGCAATAATAATACAGGCCACGTCAATCTCCAACGCTGATATCGGTTACTCATAAGACATACACCTCCTGAGTAATCCGGTCATGAGAGCTTCCTTCAAAATCGACGGCGCTCATCAGTCGCCATTTGTGGGAAAACAACCCTACAGGAAATTTCACATCGGACGGATAACTGCGGTTCCAGCGGTAGAGCACCAATCCCTCTGCCTGATTAGCTACCCCAGTCAAATCTGTATTTTCTACAAAACAGTATTCCCCTGGGCCAGCCTTTTCCAAAAAATCCTCTGCCACACGGATATTCGGTGCAACCTCAGAAAACTGTCCGGCTGAATATGTATTCATCCACAAGGGTCCCTTACCGCACAGCTCCAGCATGCGCTCTCTCAGGCGGCTATCCTTGCTTTGGCGGCGGTTATTAAAAAACATCCCGTTATGATCGTCTAAACAAGCTATAATAATCATACCCGCACCTCTTTAAAAATCCCAGTTATCCTTAATAAAATACCCCCCCGACTGGGCAATGGACACAAAATCGTCATCAGCTACAACAATATGGTCTACCAGAACGATCTCCACTGCCCCCAACGCTTTCCCCAGCCGCTTGGTAGTCTGTATATCTTCCGGGGATGGGATTGCTGCGCCGCTGGGATGGTTATGTGCCAGCACCACAGAGGTAGCATTGGCGTTCAATGCCGTTTCCACGATCTTCCGCACTGAAATATTGGCGGAGTTCACACTTCCCTCACCTACCATCCTGCAGCCAATTACCTTACACTTGGCATCCAGACATAGTAAGAAAACAGTTTCCACATTCCGATTCACAAAATAGGGCAGCAAATATTTTCCACATTGCTCCACAGTGGTCAGGGCCTTGTTGTTCTCACTGCTTTTTACCTCATAATACCGCCACGTGGCTTTCAGCAGCGACAGAAATACTGCTACATTCTCCCCTACTCCCTGAACATTTATCAGATCCCTGGGACTGGCATCCAGTACACCTTGGAAGGATCCAAATTGGTCCAGCAGTGCATGGGCAATCGGATTGGTATCCTTACGGGGCATACAATAAAACAGCAGGAGCTCCAAAACGTGCAGCTCATCAAAATTATCCAATCCCTCCAGGATGAATCGCTCCCTGAGCCTCTGGCGGTGTCCATCGTGAATCGACATATTTTTACCTCTTTCGCGGATTTTTCTTGCTATTTTCCGAAAACTTCGTTAGAATAAAAAAAGACATACAAATCTATTGAAAATTTCATTCAAAACTGCACATGATATGTCACAAGGAGGAAGAGCATGGAGCAAGACAATATAATCCATTCCCTGCTGGAACTGATCGATCGTCCTGCCTTCTGCGTACGTGATGGCGTAGTCGTGCAGGCTAACCAGCCCGCCCGGCAGAAGCTGCTCACCCCCGGCATGGGGATAGCAGACATTTTAAAAAGCAATTATGATGCCTATCGTGATTTTTCCGAAGGCACTCTGTCACTGATCGTCACAGTATCGGATACTGCCTGTAAAGCGCAGATAATCCACACAAACGACTGTGACATTTTCGTTCTGGATCCTGACAATTCGGAGCTACGTGCTATTGCGCTGGCATCCCAGCAGCTGCGCATCCCTCTGAACAGTGTTATGACCGTTGCCGATCTTCTCCCAAAGGAAGAGGCTTTAGACGCTAAGCATCTGGGCCAGCTGCAAAGAGGCCTGCATCGGCTTCACCGGATCGTCTGCAACATGTCTGATGCCTACCGTTATCATCAGGAGAATGCCGCCCGTCTGGAGACTACAGACATTACCAGCGTTATTGACGAATGTATGGAAGCCATCGGCACACATTTAAGCGCCTGTGGTATTAATCTGAAATACACCGGCCTATCCCAGACCGTTCTGGGACTGGCAGACAGGGAACTGCTGGAGCGTGCTATGTATAACCTGATCTCCAATGCAGTCAAGTTCATGCCAGAGGACAGCACACTGGAAGCCAAACTCACCCAAAAGGGCAACATGCTCTACTTTACCGTACAGGATCAAGGACAGGAATTCACTCCCAACAAGCAAGCTGGTATCTTCTGCCGCTACCTGCGGGAACCCTGCGTGGAAGACAGCCGACATGGTCTTGGCTTGGGCATGGAGCTGGTCCGCGCCGCCGCCGCATGTCATGGCGGCACTGTTCTGATCGACCATCCCGGTTCGTCAGGAACCCGTGTCACCATAACCCTATCCGTCACACGCACTTCTGAGAGCATGGTCCGCAGCTCCATCCGGCTCCCTGTCAGTAACTATGCAGGTGACCGGGATCGGGGACTTTTGGAACTATCCGAAGTTTTGCCTGTGGATGCCTATCAAAATATGGACTAGATATTTCCCCGGCCCGGAAACAGGCCGGGGAAACCTTTATAAATACCGTTTCAAATACTGGCCCGTATAGCTGCCTTCCACCGCCGATACTTCCTCCGGTGTGCCTGCAGCCACAACCTGGCCGCCTGCGTCACCGCCCTCAGGACCCAGATCAATGATATAATCCGCAGTCTTTATTACGTCCAAATTGTGCTCAATAACCAGCACAGTATTCCCTGCCTCTACCAACTGTCGCAGCACGTCGATCAGCTTGTGAACATCCGCTGCGTGCAGGCCTGTGGTAGGCTCATCCAGCACATAAATGGTCCGACCGGTAGAAACTCTCGCCAGTTCCGTTGCCAGCTTCACCCGCTGTGCTTCGCCGCCGGACAGCGTAGTACTGGACTGCCCCAGCTTCACATATCCCAAACCTACCTCCACCAATGTTTGTGCCTTGCGGCGGATCTTTGGCAGGTTCTCAAAAAATCCCACAGCTTCTTCTGCGGTCATATCCAAAACCTGGGCAATATTTTTGCCTTTATACTGGACCTCAAGGGTCTCCCGATTATAACGTTGACCCCTGCACACCTCACAGGGTACATATACATCAGCCAGGAAGTGCATCTCAATCTTCACCAAGCCGTCACCGCTGCAAGCCCCACACCGTCCGCCCTTTACGTTGAAGGAAAACCTTCCGGGGCCATAGCCACGCATTTTCGCATCCCCTGTAGAAGCAAACAGATCCCGGATGTCGTTGAATAATCCTGTATAGGTTGCCGGATTGGAACGCGGTGTGCGCCCAATAGGGCTTTGATCAATGTCAATGACCTTATCCAGGTGTTCCAATCCCTCAATACAGCGGCAAGCACCTGGCCGGGTGCGTGCATGATTCAGCTTGCCCAACAGGGCCTTATTCAGCACCTCCCCTACCAAACTGGACTTGCCGGAGCCGGATACACCGGTCACGCAGGTCAGCGTTCCCAGTGGGATCGATACATCAATATCCTTCAAATTGTTTTCTGTAGCACCCCGCACAGTCAGATAACAGCCGTTTCCGCTTCTTCTGCTTGAAGGTACGGGAATTTTTTTCACACCGGATAAATACTGGCCGGTAACAGAGCGGGGCGTGGCTTTAATATCTTCCAGGGAGCCGGCGGCCACAATCTCACCGCCGTGCATTCCTGCGCCTGGGCCAACGTCCACAATATAGTCCGCCGCACGCATGGTATCCTCGTCATGCTCTACCACAATCAGGGTATTACCCAGATCCCGCAGGCATTTGAGTGTCATCAAAAGCTTATCGTTGTCCCGCTGATGCAATCCGATGGATGGCTCATCCAGAATATACAGCACGCCCATCAGTGAAGAACCAATTTGTGTTGCCAGACGGATCCTCTGGCTCTCTCCGCCAGACAGGGTTGCTGCCGCCCGGGACAAGGTTAGATACTGCAGACCAACATCCATCAAAAAGCGCAGGCGGGATTTGATCTCCCGGACAATCTGTTCCGCCACCAGAGCCATGTTGCCCTCCAACTGCAGATCATCCATAAATTCCAGCTCTTGCTGCACGCTCATGCGACAGAAGTCCATAATACCAATGCCTCCAACTGTCACCGCTCTGGCGATCTCAGAAAGCCGGTCACCGTGGCAGTGGGGACATGGTGCGGTAGCCATGCACTCCTCCAGTTCCTTCCGAGCCGCATCAGATTGGGTCTCCCGGTAACGGCGACTGATGTTGTTCAGGATGCCCTCAAAGGGCTGTTCCAACACACCCATGCCGTTGCCTCGGTTATAGGTCATTCGCAGCTTTTCTCCCTTAGTACCATAAAGGATCACATCCATAGCTTCCTTGGACAGTTCCATCACAGGGGCAGTCAGAGAAAAATGATACTTCTGAGAAAGGGCCTCAAAGTACATCCGAAATATAGAATCGGTCCTTGCACTGCTCCAACCGGAGGCCTGTATAGCACCGTCAAAAATAGATTTGGTCTTATCCGGAATCACCAAATCCTCATCCGCCACTAGTTGGAAACCCAAGCCAGTACAAGCAGAACAGGCACCCGCGGGATTATTAAAGGAGAACATCCGTGGTTCCAGCTCCGAAAGACTGACACCACAGTCTTCACAGGCATAGTTCTGGGAAAAGGTCAGCTCCTGCTTACTATCCGGCAGTTCAATAGTCACAAGACCACCGGAATGGGAACAAGCTGCCTCAATGGAATCCGCCAGACGCCGCCGTTGACCCTCCCGAAGTACCAGCCGGTCTACCACCAGTTCTATCGTGTGCTTTTTGTTCTTTTCACAGGATATCTGCTCATTTAAATCATACAAAATCCCATCGACTCTTACCCGGGCAAAGCCAGATTTCCGGGCATCCTCAAACACCTTCAGATGCTCACCCTTTTTGCCCCGAATAATCGGAGACAGAACAACAAATCGAGTCCCCTCGCCCAGCGCCTCGACCCGATCCACGATCTGATCGATTGTCTGACGGCTAATCTCCTTGCCGCACTTTGGGCAATGGGGAATCCCCACTCTGGCCCACAAAAGCCGCAAATAATCATAGATCTCCGTCACAGTACCCACCGTGGAACGGGGGTTTTTGGAGGTGGTTTTCTGGTCGATAGAGATTGCCGGAGAAAGACCGTCGATGGAATCCACATCCGGCTTGTCCATCTGTCCCAGAAACTGCCGGGCGTAAGAGCTAAGGCTCTCTACGTACCGCCGCTGGCCCTCCGCATATATGGTATCAAATGCCAGACTGGATTTACCGGAACCGGAAAGGCCGGTAAACACCACCAACTTATCCCTTGGAATTGTCAAATTCACATTTTTCAGGTTGTTCTCACGGGCGCCCTGAATCCGGATTGTATCGTTCATAGCATGCACCTGCTCTATAAAAGTCTTCTCAATAGTATACCACATACAGACACAATGTACAAGCACAAATTCAAACAAAATTTCGCTTAGCCCCTATGTTTTCAACAATTTGGCATAGCTATCTATGGAACAAACAGTACTTGCCTGATTCCGGTCAGAACCGGGTGATTCATCCTCTATGCAATCTGGCAGTGGAACATCTTGATACAGGATGTGCGAACAAAATATAACAAACACGTCCGGGTACGCTGCCATCATTCCCAGCATACCCGGACGTATTATTCAGTTATTGATAGCATGATGACAGGTTGGGCTGTCAGCGTTTAAGGAACGGAACGTATAGCCGTTTTTCAGACCCCATACGATAATCTTCTCCACTGCTTCCACACTAAAACCCTGGATATCGTGCTGAAGCACCACTGAGTTCTGCTTGTTCCCTATCCCCTTGACCACATTTTCGAACACCTTGTCTGTAGTCTTGGCTCTGCCGGCATCATCACTGTCAACATTCCAGTCAAAGTAAGTAAAGCCCCGCTCCTCCACCGCTGCAGTCAGTCTGGTCATAATCCCCTGGCTGTAGTCCATGCTGATCATATTGGAGCTCCCCCCTGGAAAACGCAGCAGTGTAGGCTTTACTCCGGTATATTGTTCAATGATCCCCTGCATTTTATACAGATCCTCAAAATATGCCTCATCGCTGGCATAGACCTGACTAAACTTATGGGTCGCTGTGTGAATACCGATCACATGGCCTTCATTAGCTGCTCTTTGGATCTTGGAAATGTAGCGGGTATTGACCACAAAAAAGGTAGCCTTTACATTATACTTGGCCAATACATCCAAAAGCTGGTCGGTGTATGGGCCAGGGCCGTCATCAAAGGTCAGGTAGATCACCTTACCATTTGGTGCCCCGATATCGTCCTGCGACAGCGGCAGCACGCAGACCTCCCTGGTCATAACAGACGTATTTTGAAAGCTGTCCGTGACTGTATATGTCAGCGTGTAAACACCGGCTTTATAGAGATCCACATGACCGCTGACCTGCACCGCCGGAGTCGGATCTCCCTCACAGTTATCCGTAGCTGTATAGCCCGGCTCTGTATAGCTGCTGCCAATGCCAACAGTCACATAATTACTGCCTTTTAGTTCCAAAACCGGTGCAATGGGGTCATTGATGATCAACATCCGTACAACAGAGGTCATATTTCCGGAAGAATCTGTAACGGTATAGGTAATGACCCCATCCTTCTCTTCCTTAAGCACCTTATCCGTCAAATCACCGTCATAATTATCTGCTGCGGTAAACCCAGCTTCCTGATAAGACTCCGTAGGCAAAATTGTTACGTTAACCTCGCCCATCAGTGTAATTACCGGTGCCTGTGTATCAACTATGTGTACCGTACGGTAACCTGTGCAGGACTGCTCTTTATAGATTGCTGTATATTCTACTTTGTATGTGCCCACAGCCTGATCATTTACAAGACCGTTTTGGATCACCTCAACTGAAATAGGCGTTTTCTCCCCTTTTGGGTCTATAAGCCAAGCCTCTGCACCCACCTCTTGATAATGCTCCCCATATTCCAGCGTGATCTCTTGCTCACCCTTCAGGGTCAGTGTCAGTTCCCTAATATCCTCATCAGTCCAGAGCCGAACACACACTGCAGCAGCCAATGTCAGGCAGAGCAAAAAACTCACCAGCAAAAACCCTCGCCACAGCTTTCCTTGCTTGTGTCTCATTTTCGTGTCCTTCTTCCCGCTTTTTCAAAAATCATATACTGATTATACATCACTTTTATAAAAAAAGAAAGCACTTTGTCGAAAACACACGAAAACGCACCAGCCTGCAAACAGCACAGACCGGTGCGTTCTATTACTGTACTCTACGATAGAGGCACATTTCATATCCAATACCGTTTTCTTCCCCGGACTGAAGCACCT
>JAZNIG010000054.1:0-35876 GCA_045577355.1 Faecousia sp.
GAGGGATTGTTGGAAAATCGGTTTTTGAAAACATAGATGAACTGCTTAAAGAAATAAAAACAGAACCGGAGTATAAGCAGTATTTTTAATCTCTACACTACTTTTACTTACTTTTACCTCAACTCTGCTCCGTTTGGTTACTCTTTCGCACGAAAAAAGGGGCTGTTATTTTACAGCCCCTTTTTTTGAACTAAGTGCGCCTTACAGAGCGTGAAGTGATGCTGTCGCATCGTGAAGTGTCTGCACAAGCATCCGTGTTATGCGCATCTCCTCCATCAACACAGCAAAGGAGAGAACGCAATGAGTTTTCCTAATATCTTAGATGGCGCAAACGTACTGATTTTCACACCGAAGGAACGTTATGGGAATCCAGCGCGTCTGCCAATTCCACCACACCCGCATTTATGAAATTTTGCCGTTGATTTTTACTCGGAGCAGCTCTTCGAGGCGGGGCTATTACAGCGGTTAAGGCTTTTCGTCGAGGTGACGCTACCTGATGGTAACGTCACCTCATTTTCCAACCGCTTTTACAGTAAACTCACCGCAGGCATTAAACTTGAGCAAATATGCGGATTTGTTTATTTTTGTAATCTCGGCATCGCATTTGAAGTCATATTCCTGGCCCTCGTTAAGGCAGACAATAACAGTTGCCTTGGGTGAGTCTGTTATAATCTTGAACGACAGATTTTTGCCGTCGGTTTCCTTGTCTGCAACAAATGTACGGAAGCCTGCGGTAACGGTCATAGGCTTATAGTAAGACTCAAACCACATAAGCACGGGGGTAGACAATCCGGAGAATTGGTGGAAGCCCGCGCCTCGTCCGTTTTCAATCATGAAATGCTCGTAACAGTTGTAGGTAGCCGACACTTCTCTTTCCCACAAATCAAGAGCCTTTTTGGCTATTTCATTGGCAAGCTCGCTTTCGCCGTAATCGAGCAAGGATTTCCAAAGTATCCATTGGTGAGGCATCCACACAGAGCCATTCCAATATCCGGACTTGCTGTAATATGGAGCGCGGGTATCCACTACGCTGACACCGATATCGGTCATTAAGCCCTTCTTGACGTTATCAAGAATACGCGCAGAACGGTACTCATCCGAAATGCCCGCAATATAAGGATACGCTCCGTCCATGCCCATATCGGCATTTACACCCATATTCTGATATATTGAAGTATTGCCGTTTTGGTGCTCAACGTAGCCGTAATATCCGCTATCCTCATCCCAAGCGTGGTTATTTATAGCATTGGAAAAGAATTCAATATCTTTTACAAAAAGGCTATCATCCTCTCCGATAAACTTTGCGATATTTGAAAGTATTCGAGCACAAAGCACGGTAAACGCGGTGTTTACCACGGGGCAAACACTATTCTCCTTTTTCTCTTCGTGCAAACGCTTTTGAGTGGGATAATCGTCCCAACCGCCCGAATTATAGAAGAGATGCCAAAAGCTAAGCATTCCGCTTTCTTTCTGATTCTTTTGGTTTGAAAAGTATTCGTACTGTGCCTTTAAATAGGGATAGTATTTCTTGGCAAGCTCCGTGTCGCAGGTCTTATTTACAAGCTCTCCAAAAAGCAAAATTTGCGTAGGAAGTGGCGTTCCGTGGAAAACGAACGGAGCATCACTGTTCCCTATAGGCATCATATATGCGTTAAGACAATCCTCGGCACGCTTTATATCAGCTGTCAGAAGTCCCATTCCTATAAATCCCGAATCCCATGTGTAAAGGCAATCCCAATAACGTCCTGGTGTATTGTGGCGAATATATTTACCGCAACAGTACGTGGGATAAACAACGTTTGTAAGTGTGGTAGCGCGCATTACGCTTTGCGACAGCATATATTTTTCTCCCTCCGGATTGCACTGGGGAGTTGATAGTGTGTGGTCGTAAGCATAAGTGCTATTGCAGTTTCTCGCTTTTATTGTTATGGTTAAGCATTTCTCCGAATGAGGATCAACGAATACGGGACGAATGAAAAAGTCTACATACTCTCTTTTACCGTAACCCTTTATCGAGTTGGAAACGTGATTATGGATGGCGGATGTCAAAAGCTGTCCCACATCATCAGTGACAAGTCGGCGGCAAAACAGCCCTGCTCCGTCAATCTTTATTTCGTATTCAACACCATCGAAAGCAAGAAGGCTGCCGTTTTCGTTTTCTTTGAAGCTTGGAGCAAAGCCGTCAAAGGCGGGAACAAACTCCGCTTTTTCCGCTTCATATCCAACTACAAAACCGTCTATATCCGCCAATCCCTCTTTCCAAACAATCAAAAATTCCGAAATTTCGGTTTCGGGAAATTGTACGGCATAGGTTGTTATAGTGTCGCTCTGGGGAAGCACAACCCCATATTCCTTGCCATTAAGCGTAAACGAGAAGCATCCCTTGCCCTTATATCTGACGAGGATTTTGTCACTTAGCGTTTTCTCAATTCTATAAATCAGCTCATTGTCTTGCGGCAAAACATTTGTTCCTATAACCTTACCGCCCACAAATCCGCTTACTCTCATTTCGCCTCTGCGAAGCCCGTCCTCGGGGAAAATATATTTTCCATTAAGTCTGTCATAGTCCACTGCATCAACCCAAAGGCAATTTTGAGGAACAACTACGTCATATTCCGCTATGTCATTGTGATGCATTGAAGACCCGCGCATACTTGTTACAGCGTTAAGCGTAAGGCTTTCGGGCATATCGGTATTATTGACGAAATTGCACTTTACAGTAAGCGTATCACCCACAGAGGAAAAATCTGCGTCAAGATAAACCTTATCTTTCCACTCAAGCTCATAGCGATAAATAAAATGCGAAAGGTCGGCAGATGCCGCCATAATTTTTGCCCCGCAATCGGCTATATCTCGAGGACACATTACGCTACGTCTGTAATATCCCGGAAAAAGGTTCAAGTCAAAACGCAGACCTCTTTCTGCGTCGGCTATATGTGCCACTCCCAAATAATCTTTATTGTAAGGTCCCCATAAGGGAAGATTCAAATCATGGTTTTTCATTTAGACTACACCTCAAAATAATAATGTGAACATATAATAGTTCAAAATTAAAATTGTATATTCTTAATTAACGCAATTCTTTTCTATATTCGCTTGGAGACATACCGTATTTTTCTTGAAAGAGTCTATTGAAATAGGAAACGTTTTGAAATCCGCAAGTAAACGCAATATCGATAATCTTTTCATTCCCTTGGGATAAACGGGTTGCCGCTTTTTTTAATCGTACCTTATTGCAGTATTGACTGAAAGTCATACCTATCTCTTTCTTGAAAAGACGACCTATATATTGAGCATTTTTTTTATGGGATACGGCAAATTCTTGCAAAGAGGTTGCTCCGTATGTGTGTTCCTGTGCATAATGCTTCATTAATGAAACGATCCAATGTTCTTCTGTACTTAATATGGGCATGGATTCAAACAGCATTTTTAAGTAATCCGATACGATCTCTCCAATCTCAAATAATTCCGTTGACGAGGTGATTCGTTCGCAATTATCCAATTGCAAAAGTAATTTTTTCTGAGATACACCCGTATAGCGACAGACTCTTTCAATACGATTTTTAGTGAAAACTTCGTCTATGATCGCATTTCCAACGTACACTATAGCCATTATGGAACGCTCTATGATTACAGGCACGGCGGCTTCGTAAATTCCGTAAATACAATGTCCGCAAAAGCTCACTTTCTCTTTAATTGCCTTTGCATTGGCAGATGCTTTGCATCTAAGGCAAGTTCGGTATCCTTGGGCTGTGGATTTTGCAACGTAACAGAATTCCTTTGAGTGGATCACGTGTTCAAATCTTATTTTTGTAAGTGGAGAGGACAGAATTCCGTTGAAATCTAAAATACTTATATGTATATTTCTTCCTTTTTCTAAATGATCTATCAACACCTGAAGGGATTGCATAATATTCTCCATGTTGTATGATTTTGTTAAATTATATCATAAATGTATCATTATTGCAAGCTATTTTGCGTCATATCTGCAAGACAAAGTTTTCGATTACTGATATAATGTTAATATTCGAAAAAACGAAAAGGAGATATAACATGAAAAAATATGATGTTATCGTTGTAGGCGGAGGCTTTGCGGGAATAGCTGCCGCACTTGCCGCGGCAAGAGAAGGCGCTTGTGTCTTGTTGGTGGAAAAAGGGAATTGTTTGGGAGGAGCAGCGGTCAATTCGCTAGTAAATCCCTTTATGCCAATAGTAACAAAGATAGACGGTGTCCCGACCCCGATCTATCGCGGAATTTTTGAAACTATATTTAATAAGCTCAATGAACGAAACGCTATCCGTGGCAGAGAATTTCTTGAGGAAGAATTGAAATATATCCTGAATAATATGATCAGTGAAGCCGGAGTTGAGCTTCTTTTTCACGCCTATATTTTTTCTGTCGAAAAGGATGAAGACACGTTGCACTCTATTTCGGTTGCCACCAAAAGCGGGGTGATAAAGCTTGAGGCGGATTATTTTATCGATGCTACGGGGGACGCGCAAGTCGCGTATCTTGCAGGTTGTCCTACCGTTCTTGGTCGAGAGCCTGATCACCTGTGTCAGCCTATGACACTGTGCTTCCGTGTAGGAAACGTTGATACAGAGCGCTTTTTTGAAAGTAAAAAGAGATTGAATGACGAATACCAAAAAGCGCAAAGCGAGGGAAGTATTATCAATCCAAGAGAAGATATTCTTGTATTTAAAAATCCCATCCCCAACGTACTGCACTTTAATACCACCAGAGTTATAAAATTAGACCCTACCTCTCCCGAGGATGTGACAAAGGCAGAGCTTATCGCACGCAAGCAAGTCTTCGAGCTATATGAGTTTATGAAAAAACACGCCGATGGGCTTGAAAATAGCTTTTTGATGATGACCGCGTCAGAGATCGGTGTGCGTGAGAGTAGGATGATCATTGGTGATTACGTTTTGACAGAGCGTGATTGTAGAGAGTTTAGCATATTTGATGATGCGATCTCTGCTTGTAATTATGATATAGATATTCACAATCCCGAGGGGAGCGGAACAAGTCATTACTATTTTCCGGATGGTAAATGGTATACTATTCCTTACCGCAGCCTTATACCCCAAAATGCGAATAACATGTTGGTTGCGGGAAGATGCATATCCTCCGATCACGGTGCGCAGGCTTCCTACAGAATCATGCCCAGTGTTTGTTGTATCGGAGAGGCAGCAGGTACGGCAGTAGGTTTAGCTACCAAAACACGTCGATCAGTTCGGGATATCGACGTAACAGAATTGCAAACCATTCTAAAATCCAACAATGCCTTTATCGGAAAATAGAATATAAATAGAATACAATATTTTATAATAACAGAATTGGCAGACATATGACCTTCTCTATTTAAAAAGCAATGGGAGAGGTGATGTGTCTGCCAACAAATTTTAAAAGATAAAAGCCTTGAAAACGAAGTGTTTCAAGGCTTTGGGTGGTGCCGGTAGCAGGAGTTGAACCTGTACCTTCATAAAAAGACTAGAACCTGATGGTTTATTATACCACGGGGAAAATCACGGATCATGTCTGCAATCTGGTAATTTGCAAATATGAAAATCATAAATCCTACTACCTGTTTGGCTGCAAGGCTGATTTCAAGATTGTGAGCAATTTGTCTTTGAGTACTATCGAGGAATGTATGTATACGGCAGGATTCTTGCGACTGTGTCATTTCTTGGATTGCAGCTTTCTAACGCACCTTTTGGCTTTTCTTACCTCACTTTACGCACCGTTATACGGCTCTTTTCAATGAAATAGATCCTTTCGGGATTTGTGAAATACACTTCCCGTGTGAAATATAGCTTCGCCATGTGAAATGCCTGCAGGCGTGGGTGGCGCACGCAACTTCACTTTGTGCGAAGTACAATGCTTTACAGAGGTAATGTCGCCGCTTCACTTGTAGGTGTCACACATCATTGTAACACCCATAAACATTATAGCACTGTCAGGTGATGCGTGTATATAGATCTTATTTTCCTGCAATTGACAGACCCTCTGCCAATACACAGGGCGAGCCGAAGGCCGTGATGCCGGTGGCACCGGGCAGCTCTAGATTATCGGCTACGGCGGTGATGCGTTTCAGAAGGTCATAGAAATTACCGGCCACGGTAAAAGAGCGGACAGGCGTGGTCTTGGACCCGTTTTCGATCAGAAAGCCCTCGCTTTGCAAAGAAAAATCACCGGATACCGGGTTTGCACCGGCATGCAGGCCGTTCAGAGAATGGATATACACACCGTTGCCAGCCTGCTTCAGCAGGGCCTCTTCAGAAAAAGGACCGGGGGCTAGGTATAGGGTGAAGGGACGGATCTCCACAGCCGAATCATAACTTGCCTTAGAGGCGTTGCCGGTGGTGCGTTTGCCCACAATATTGGCAGTTTTCATGTTATATAAAAGGGTATTCAGCACGCCCTTCTCAATTATATGCTTTCGATAGGTGGGGCTGCCTTCTGCGTCAAAGTTTATGGGCATGGGGTTATCCTTATGGAAGGGGTCATCCACTAGCGTGACTGCCGGAGAGGCAATGACCTGTCCTTCCTGGTCTGCCAGACGGGACAGACCTTTTTGGGCGGTTTGCGAGGAGAAAATCGGACTGAATACCCGCAGCAGGCTGGACATGGCTTCCGGGTTGAACACCACCGGGTACACACCGGTGGAGACGGTATCTCCACCCAGTTTGTTCAGGGCGGCACTGACTGCCTTGGCTGCAAGGGCATCTGTATCCAGAGTATCAAGCCTGCCCAGTTTGAGTTGGTAATCATTGGCCTTCTCCTTGCCGTCAGAGACTACCGCACATAGGATTAGGCCAGATACGTGATTCTCGTACTGCAGGTTTAAGCCCTTGGAATTATAGATCGCAATCCGGCTGTACTCGCTGATGCCTTGCGCAGAGCAGCCGTCCACTACGGCCGGGTGTACCGCATATAGCTTCTTTTGCGCATTCAGTACGCAGCTGATCAGCGCACTGGTGTCTGGCAGGGGATAATGGGTCAGCGTCAGGGGCTGATAAGCTTGTCCGCCCTCGCCTAGGAAGACCGGCTCCTCCGATTCCAGCACAGTGGCGTTGTCCGCAGCGCGGGCAACGATAGCGGCAGCCTGCTCAGAATTTAACAGCTTCGTGGAAGCGTAGCCCATCTTGCCGTTTACAATGCACCGGAAACAGACACCGCCCTCGGAGGAGGCAGAAAACTGGTTTAGTTCCTGCTGAAACGTGCTGACACAGGTAGATTCGGCACTCTGGTAGTATAGCTCATATTCTGCAATCCCCAATGCTTGTGCCTGCGCGACCACCGCGTTTTTAAATGATTCAAAATCCATTTTTGCTTCTCCTGTTTGCAATATTATCGGCCGCCAACGGTGATGCTTGAGACACGAATCATTGGCTGGCCTACATTGGTGGGAATTGAGCCGCTGGATGCGCCGCACATGCCCTGCCCCATATCCAGCTCCGTGCCGACCATATCAATGTTATTCAGGATCTGACTGCCCTTACCTACCAGACTGGCACCCCGGACCGGCTCGCAGATTTTGCCGTTGCGAATCATGTAGCCCTCGGTGACGGAGAAGTTGAACTCACCGGTCACCGGATTTACGGAGCCGCCGCCCATGGCCTTGGCATACAGGCCGTACTCAATAGAGGCAATAATATCTTCGTTTTTATCCTGGCCCGGGGCGATATAGGTGTTGGTCATCCGGGAGGTGGGAATAAAACTATAGCCCTGACGGCGGGCATTGCCGGTGGGGGCCAGCCCCATGCGGCGGCCGTTAAACTTATCTACCATGTAGGACTTCAGAACACCGTTTTCGATCAGAATATTTTTCCGGGCAGGAGTACCCTCATCATCAAAATTCATGGAACCCCAAGCGTTGGGGATGGTGCCGTCATCAATGGCTGTGATTTTTTCACTGGCAATCCGCTGGCCCAGCATACCGGCAAATTGGCTTCTTCCATAGGCCACGGAAGCGGCTTCCAGAGAATGGCCGCAGGCCTCATGAAAGATCACCCCGCCAAAGCCGTTATCGATGGCCACCGGCATGACACCGGCAGGGCAGTAGCCCGCGCCGGCCATGGTGATGGCCTGCCGGGCAGCTTCCGCACCTACAGCTTTTGGACTGATTTTGTCAAACAGTTCTAAGCCCATTTGGGCACCGGGGTTGCAGGTGCCGGTTTGGACTTGCCCGTTTACCTCTGCCACAGCAGAAATGGACATCCGGGTGCGGATCTGTCGATCCTGAGCGTAGATGCCGTCGGTGTTGGCAATCAGGATCTTGTGATCCACATCCAGCAGGGAGCCGGTGACCTGGGTAATCGCGTTGGAATGGTCTTTGGCAGTGAAATAGCCTTCTTTCAGAATGGCGACTTTATCCCGGTTGGTGACAGAGCCGGGGGCAATGGCAATTGGATGGTTATCCTGAAACAGGCACTCTCTCAGCACAAGCTGGATCTGGGCCTTGTCCTCACCCAAGGCTTGGGCAACCTGACGGGCACAGCGCAGAAGCCCGCTTTCGGAGGTATCGACGGTGGAGGCAGAGACGCTGCGAAGCCCTTGATATACCCGAATACCCGCACCGGCTATTACCGTATCCTTAATGGAATCCACCTTGCTGTCGATCATGCGGATGGCATGATTTGCGGTGTTCTCAGCATAAAGCTCTGCGTAGTCCGCACCAGTGGCACAAGCCGCTGTCAAAACCCGTGCGCATACTTCTCTGGAAATCATGGGTGTTCTCCTTTGCAAATGATACATTTTATAGATATGTTACCATTTTTTTGCCCACCTGACAAGTACGCAGATTAGAAGTCTATTCCGCTCGAAAAATGGAACTTTGTTTTGCACAGCAAGGCGTTGGCGCCGATATATAGAAATGCTCTTTACTTTTGACTCAAAAAAAGGTATAATATAAAAAAACCAGAACGAGGTAATGGTGATGAAGCGATGGATGTCAAATTTGCTGATCGTAGTATTTGCTTTGGTATTTCTGATTAGCGGATATTATTTGGTCAGTTATTATGTAAATGCCTGGCGGCAGCAGGAAGCATATAATGATCTGGCGGCAATTGTTGAGCAGGTACGTAATGACCAGGTGCAGCCTAAGCCTACCACACCTCCTGACGAGACACAGAGCACCGAGACCCAGGGGAGCGAGACCCTGCCAGAGGAGACGATACCCCAAGTCACGGAGCCAGTGATGATTCAGGTTAAGGATCCGGATACCGGTGAGATGATAGAGGTCCTGGAGGAGTATGCACAGCTTTATCAAACGAACAGTGATCTTGCAGGCTGGATCAGCATTGACGGTACGATCATCAATTACCCGGTGATGCATAAGCCTGAGAGCTTAAATTATTACCTGTACCGAGACTTTTATAAGAAGTATAGCAACGGCGGAAGCCTGTATGTGCGGGAGGCCTGCGATGTGAACAAGCCCTCCGACAATGTGATCATTTACGGCCACAATATGAAGATCAGTGGCACGATGTTTCATCAACTGCTTGACTATACCGATGAGAAATTCTGGCAGGAGCATCAGTATATTCGGTTTGATACCTTGTCAGAGCGTCATACATACCAGATCGTGGCAGTATTCAAAACCTCAGCGAACATTGGTGAGGGGTTTTCTTACCATCTGTTTGTAAATGCGGACAGCGAAACCGAGTTCAATACCTTTGTAAGCACTTGCAAGGAGCTGGCCTTTTATGAAACCGGTGTGACAGCCAGTTACGGGGATAAGCTGATCACCTTGTCAACCTGCGAATATACTCTTGATAATGGCCGTTTGGTCGTAGTGGCGAAGCGGATTGATTAAAAAGGGACTGTTGCAAAATTTAAAAACCGATCAATAGAATTTGTAGGGGCGACTAACAGTCGCCCACGGGCGGATAATATCCGCCCCTACATCCGCAGGATGTAGACAGTAGCATAGTTTCAGGGCGTGTTGCAGTACTTTTGCAACACCCCCTTTCCGAAAAATGGAAGTTAATTTTTTTATTTTTGCTTGCCTTAAAGTTAGGGGTATAGTACAATGAGCAGGGGGAATCCCCAGAAAAAAGAGAAAACAGGTAGAAGCTATGAAAATTAAGACGAAGCGCCTTTGCTATGATCAGGTTATGGCACGTAAACGGCCCAAGCATCGAGTGCCTCTGCGGCCTATGTTCCTTTTGCAAGTGGTGATCCGGATTCTGTCGATTTTTGATCTGGCACCTACTAAGTTTACCTATAATACCCATGGCATGGAAAAGCTGGGAAGGAAACAGCCTTGTCTGATCCTGATGAACCATTCCAGTTTTATCGATCTGAAAATTGCTTCCCGGATCTTTTTCCAAAACGGTACGGTATTGTTTGTACATCCGATGGGTTCGTGGGCTTTGGCAAGGAACTATTGATGCGGTTGGTGGGATGTATTCCGACACAGAAATTTGTCAGCGATATAACGCTGGTCCGGGATATGGAATATTTGTTAAAAAAGAAGAAGACCAGTGTGCTGATGTTTCCGGAAGCCAGCTATTCCTTTGACGGCCGGGCTACGCCCCTGCCCCGGAAGATGGGCGTGCTGCTGAAGAAGCTGAATGTTCCGGTTGTGACAGTGATCACGCAAGGAGCTTTTGCACGGGATCCCTTGTATAACTGCCTGCAAAAGCGCAAGGTACGCGTCCGAGCAGATGTAAAGTACCTTCTTAACCCGGAGGATATCCGCACCAAGAGTGTTGCAGAGTTAGACGCTATTTTGGATGAGGCATTTGATTTTGATAATTTTGCCTGGCAGAAGGAAAATAATGTGGTGATCAATGAGCCCTTCCGGGCGGATGGTCTGAACCGGATTCTGTATCGGTGTCCCCACTGCGGAAAAGAGGGGAAGACGGAAGGCAAGGGAACCAGGCTTACATGTCGTAATTGCGGAAAGGTCTATGAGTTGACGGAATTGGGCGAGCTGCAGGCCGTGGACGGACAGACGGCTTTCTCTCATATTCCTAATTGGTATGCCTGGGAGCGAGGACAGGTCCGCAACGAACTGGAAAACGGCACGTACCGGCTGGAGACAAAGGTCGATATTGGCATGATGGTGGACTACAAGGCAATTTATATGGTGGGCAGCGGTGTCCTTGTCCACGATGAAAACGGCTTTCGCCTCATCGGCTGTGATGGGAAGCTGAAATATACCCAGAGTCCGCTGGCCTGTTACAGTCTCTACTCCGATTACTATTGGTATGAGCTGGGAGATATGATTTGCATTGGGAACAAAGATGCGCTGTACTACTGCTTCCCTAAGGGCGGCGGTGATGTGGTAGCCAAGACCCGCCTGGCTGCAGAGGAACTGTATAAGCTAAAAAAGCGCCGCAGAGTGAAGGAAGTTCTGCCGGTATAACGCAACGGTGCGCTGCAAGTCCAGCAGCGCACCGTTTTCTTTGCTTGAACACGTAAATTTGTAGTGATCGGGCTGTTTTCACACAGCAATTGTAGGGCGGGACTTGTCCCCCGCTGCTTGATAATTTACTGTTTGAAGCGGCGGGAGCAAGCCCCCGCCCTACTTTTCGGCGGGAGCAAGCCCTCGCACTACACAGAATGATGGGAAAGCGAGCGATAAACTGAAATCTATCCTTTTGCTTTCATGTTTCCCAATAGCTGCAGCAGGATATGACAGTGCTCCTGCTCCTGGGCTGCCAGCCGCGCAAAGCTGGCTCCGTGTTCCGAATCATGCATGCGGCTCTGGTAGCTGTTAACGCACAGTAGCTCCCGGCTGTAGCAGCGGCGCAGGAGCTGCTCGATGGGTTGCCGGGGGACAGAAGGTGCATGCACATGCGGGTGGGAGCCGGTGAGCATAGCATAAATGCCTTTTAAGCACGCGCAGTGCGCTTGCTCCTGCCAGGACATCTTTCGCAGTGCAGCACTGTGCTTTCCACGAAAACGATGGGAAAGGTGCAAATACGTGACCGCATCGGTCCATTCTTCCGAGATCATTTGCAGCAGCGCAGGCAAGTCGGCAACGGCAGGGGTCTGACCTTGTACCCGCTTCCAAATCTGGGCAGTTTTCTCTGCGTCGTAAGGCAGCATAGGCATCTTCCTTTCATTCAGGGTCAATCATTCCAATATATGCACAGCGGAAACTGAAATTTATCAAAATATCCTCTTTTCTTTTTCGTTCAAATGTGCTATTATAAATCTATATACCATGGACGGAGGAATGGCTATGCCCAGAACCAGCAACAAATCGGAATTGATCCTTGACTTTGTGAATCAGTTTGTTCAGGAGAATGGCTTTGCTCCGTCCGTGCGGGAGATTGGTGCGGCGGTGGGACTGCGTTCGACTGCTTCTGTCAGCTATCACCTGTCCCAATTGCAGGAAAAGGGTTTGCTGGTTTCTCCGGGGCAGAAGGGCCGCAAGCGGGCCATTGTTACGGCCCAGCGTCCGGGCCAGATTCCGGTCGTCGGTGTGGTCACGGCAGGTGTACCCATTCTGGCTTATGAGAATCAGGAGGGCACGATGGCTTGGGAAGGGGATCCCAGGTGCTTTGCCCTGCGGGTCCGGGGTGACAGTATGATAAACGCAGGCATATTAGACGGGGACAAGGTTGTGGTCCGGCCTCAGATGTCCGCAGATGACGGTCAGATCGTGGTGGCCCGCATTGGGGATGAGGCCACAGTGAAGCGCCTGCGCTGCAGGAATGGACAGGTCTGGCTCATGCCGGAAAATGATGCCTATGCGCCCATCGACGGCACAGAAGCGGAGCTTATAGGCATTGTGAAGGCGGTTGTGAGAGAGTATTAATGTTTTAATACAGTGCTGTTTGACACCGTATTGTTTGATGATTGAGCGATTTTTGCCATCTGGCACTGGCTTTTTTGGAAAAAGGAAGCGAATAAGCAAAAAAATGCATAAAAATTTGCAAAACGGTTTACATTTTATAAAGCATATGATATACTATCCATACATTCCAAATTATCAACAAAAGAAAAAACTTAGGCGGCCTGCGGCTGCCGAATAATGGAAAGGAGTATTTTCAGTGTCTCACAAGTTTGTATATTTGTTTACTGAAGGCAACGGAAAAATGCGCGAGCTTCTGGGTGGTAAAGGGGCAAATTTGGCCGAAATGACCAAAATTGGACTTCCGGTTCCCCAGGGCTTTACTATTTCTACGGAGGCCTGCACCCAGTATTATGAGGATGGCCGTAAAATCAATGACGAGATTAAAGCGCAGATCATGGAATACGTGGAGAAGATGGAAGCCATCACCGGCAAAAAGTTCGGTGATTTGGAAAATCCCCTGTTGGTTTCTGTTCGCTCCGGCGCCCGTGCTTCCATGCCCGGCATGATGGATACCATCCTGAACCTGGGCCTGAATGAGGACGTGGTGGAGGTTATGGCTGCCAAGTCCGGCAATCCCCGCTGGGCCTGGGACTGCTACCGCCGCTTTATCCAGATGTACTCCGATGTAGTTATGGAAGTGGGTAAAAAGTATTTTGAGGCCCTCATTGATGAGATGAAGGAAAAGAAGGGCGTTGTGCAGGACGTGGAGCTGACTGCTGATGACCTGAAGGAGCTGGCCCGCCAGTTTAAGGCTGAGTACAAAAACAAGCTGGGCATAGAGTTCCCCACCGACCCCAAGGAGCAGCTCATGGGCGCAATCCAGGCTGTTTTCCGTTCCTGGGATAACCCCCGTGCCAATATCTACCGCCGTGAAAATGATATTCCCTATTCCTGGGGCACTGCTGTTAATGTGCAGTCCATGGCATTCGGCAACATGGGCGACGACTGCGGCACCGGCGTTGCATTTACCCGGAACCCCGCCACCGGCGAGAAGAAGCTGTTTGGCGAATTCCTGACCAATGCCCAGGGCGAGGACGTGGTTGCCGGCGTGCGTACCCCCATGCCCATTTCCGAGATGGCGGACAAGTTCCCCGAGGCTTTTGCACAGTTTGAAAAGGTCTGCGCAATCCTGGAGGAGCACTATCGCGATATGCAGGATATGGAATTTACTGTGGAGAACGGCAAGCTGTACATGCTGCAGACCCGTAACGGTAAGCGTACCGCACCCGCTGCCTTGAAGATCGCCTGTGATCTGGTGGACGAAGGTATGATTACGGAGAAGCAGGCTGTTGCCATGATCGAGCCCAGAACCCTGGACACTCTGCTGCATCCCCAGTTTGACGCAAAGGCACTGAAAGCCGCTACCCCTGTGGGTAAGGCCCTGGCCGCCTCCCCCGGAGCTGCTTGCGGTAAGATCGTCTTCACTGCTGAAGATGCCAAGGCTTGGGCAGAGCGTGGCGAGAAGGTTGTTCTGGTCCGCCTGGAGACTTCCCCCGAGGATATCGAGGGCATGATGGCCGCACAGGGCATTTTGACTGTCCGTGGCGGTATGACCTCCCACGCAGCCGTGGTTGCCCGCGGTATGGGCACCTGCTGTGTTTCCGGCTGTACCGAGATCAACATGGACGAGGAGAACAAGCAGTTCACCCTGGCCGGCAAGACCTACCACGAGGGCGATTTCCTGTCCCTGGATGGCTCCACGGGTAACATTTATGACGGCGCGATTCCCACTGTGGAAGCTACCATCGCCGGCGAGTTTGGCCGGATCATGGCCTGGGCTGACCAGTACCGCCGCCTGAAGGTCCGCACCAATGCGGATTCCCCCCGTGATGCCATCAAGGCCCGCTCCCTGGGAGCGGAAGGCATTGGCCTGTGCCGTACAGAGCACATGTTCTTCGAGGAAGGCCGTATCGCTTCCTTCCGGGAGATGATCTGCTCCGATACTGTGGAGGAGCGGGAAGCCGCTCTGGCGAAGATCATGCCCATGCAGCAGGCGGACTTCGAGGGTCTGTACGAGGCCATGGAGGGCCAGCCGGTCTGTATCCGTTTCCTGGACCCCCCGCTGCATGAGTTTGTTCCTACTACGGAAGAAGATATCGCTGCTTTGGCTGCTACACAGGGCAAGACTGTCCAGCAAATCAAGGACATTATTGCATCCCTCCATGAGTTCAACCCCATGATGGGCCACCGTGGCTGCCGTCTGAGCGTGACCTATCCGGAAATTGCTGCTATGCAGACAAAGGCTGTCATCCGTGCAGCGATCGCTGTTGCTAAGCGTCATCCCGACTGGAACATGGTTCCCGAGATCATGATTCCCCTGGTGGGCGACGTGAAGGAGCTGAAGTTCGTCAAGAACGTGGTGGTTTCCACTGCTGACGCGGAGATCGCCGCTGCCGGCGTGGAGCTGAAGTACGAGGTCGGCACCATGATCGAGATCCCCCGTGCCTGCCTGACTGCCGACGAGATCGCCAAGGAAGCGGAGTTCTTCTGCTTCGGCACGAACGACCTGACCCAGATGACCTTCGGCTTCAGCCGTGACGACGCAGGTAAGTTCCTGTCCGCTTACTACGACAGCAAGATCTACGAAAACGATCCCTTCGCAAAGCTGGATCAGAACGGCGTTGGCATGCTGATGGAAATGGCTGTTTCCAAGGGCAAGGCCAGCGGCAAGCAGCTGCACTACGGCATCTGCGGCGAACACGGCGGCGACCCTGTCTCCGTTGAGTTCTGCCACAAGATCGGTCTGGACTATGTTTCCTGCTCTCCCTTCCGTGTACCGATTGCCCGGCTCGCTGCCGCACAGGCTGCTATCAAGGGCTAATATTTCCTAACCAAACACCTCACGGAGCAATCCGTGAGGTGTTGCTTTTTCTTCGGGGGATATGATAATATATAAATAAATTCTACAGAAAGTCGGTGGCATGATGGGAAAACGATATGATTGGAAGGTTACACCACAAAACACACCTCGTTTTAAGGAACGGAGAATACTATTTCTGACCGCTATGGGAATTTTTATATTGAATTTATTGCTGACAGGTATTTTTCTTAGTAAAGATTTAAAGTGGAGCATAATTGTTGCTTTTATATCTGCACTGTTTACAGTTGCCCAATGCTTCGATATTCGCCGTGAAATGTGGACTTGGGGATATGTAATATTTTGGATTGCATTTACCTTTAGTATTTCCCCCTTCTTGTTTTTGTGGCATAAAGCCTATTGGTGGTTTGTCGGATACGGCATAGAGTTGCTCGCCTTTGCTCTTTTAACCGTAAGAGTGTTAAAAACAAGAAATGCAAAACATTGCAGAAAATAAATAAACATTTCCCTCTTTTGCTGATAGCAGCCCAGGCTGCAATCAAGGACGGCAGGAATTAAGTTCTGATTACCTGCTGTTTGCGACATTCCTTGTGACTAGCGAAGATGCGAAAGCATACTTGTACAGCTTGAGCAGTAAACGCAGAGTTCACAAATGGAAGGACATTCGGGTAAACCTTTATATCTAATTGAGAATCCCCAACTGCGACCGCAGTTGGGGATTCAGACCGTAGAAAAACCCCTGGCTTGCTTGATGCAAAACAGGGGTTTTTCTACAGTCTGAGAGTCGCAGCACAACAGCTGCGGCTCTTTAATAGTATTGGCGTAAGAACGAATTGGTATCAACTTAAAACATCACAGAAAATGATAATGTAATCCAATGCATAAATGTTTTTGATAAACAAAGTCAATGAAGCGTCTTTTTTCTGCAGTGCAGTTTGATCTGCGCTTTTCTCATACCGTATATCTTTTACAGCATAAGCATAGCGATTACCTTCCATGTCAGTGAAGTAGACCGCATCTCCTACCGAGATCTCTCGATAAAAATCAAACTGCCCTTTTTGAGATGTTCCGCCGATCTGCATAGTACGGTTATAGATACTTCCATAAAACTGACAGGGGTACTTAGCGGGGGTTCCCCAATCGGCACAGACCGGGAGCGCAGAGCCATAGCGAGGGATTTCCAGCAGACCTACAAAGTCTATTCTGTCTATGGAAAGCGTAGACATTGTATTGTCTCTTCGTTCCTCCGGGACAGCACCTTGCGACTCGGGCATCAATGAGTGAAGCGTATTAACATAGTATTCTGCTTTTCTGGCAGAAGTATGAATGCTCCATTGCCAAAAGATCAGAACACCTATGGCAATGATCAGCAAACAGACACCGGCCCAAATACAGATCTTCTGCATCCTGCCAATTATTTGATTCTTCATACGCGCTTTCTCTTTCCTGCAACACCTAAGATGATAAGCATAATACCGGATACATTCATAAGCACGAAGTACAGCATGATATTGGAGGTATTACCTGTTTGCGGGATATCCGGCTTATCTGGTGGCCGCGTGTTTGTCAAAACAAAGGATGTTTCACGTTCCTCTACCGTCATAGTGTACCCAGTCGGTACATTTCTTTCCACTACCTTCCAGGTTGCGCCATCATCCTTTGCTTTCCAACTATATGTCCAATGATTTTCTTCCGAAAGGATCACTGTTTGATAACTTACTCCGTCACGGAATATTTCCACCTCGATGCTTTGCGGACGATCAGAACGACCCTTATCTCCCTTCCACAGCTTTAGGACCTTGAACTCAATTTCTTCATCTGTTTCGGCCGGAGGGATAGCCTTTGATTTTGAAGTAACTGCGACTTCATACTGCCACAGACCGTCCGCCCCTAGTCCGGGTAAAGCTACAAGCGCAGAATCAAACGCATATATCCAATCGTTTTGAATCACTTGCTCAGTTATCGCTAAATACAGTCCCGGCTTTAATGCCTGAAAACAAACCTGCCCATCTTGATCTGTTACACCTGTAAGATTGGCATCAACATCGTAGGCTAAAATATGTGTTTCAAGCGTTGAGCGGATAACATTCCATTCGCTAACAGACTGGACACCGTTTAGGATAAGACCGGAATTGGCAAACGGCGCTGTGAGGCTGTATCGAAAATCTGCAGAGACATCTGCGATCTTATAAAGCCTCACCGGATGGTTTGAAAAGCTTTTTCCGTCATACCGGTATGCGATGGTCAATGAACAATCCTTATCAGGAGAAATAGGCTCTTTTGCATCTGCTGTGGAAGCAGCCTGGGCGCAACACGGCAGCCAAGACAAGCAAAGGCAAAGCAGTAATACAATCACTGCCACTCTTCTTTTAGCCATTCTTCTTCCTCCTTTGAGATAAGCGGTTTACTTCCCTTGTCCCGGTATTTTACCATTAGCACGATCAGCAGGATCAGCAAAACGGGCGCAGCTACGATCGGTGTAGCCACCAGGGAGTCGATGCGATAAGCATTGGATGTAACATGCAGCACCGGCGCCGCATTTTCGATTCGTGTTCCACGTACCAGCAACCTATGGGAATTGATACCATAGGGAGTGCAGGTAAGCAAGGTGCAGAGATCTTCACCGGGAACAATTTGTATATCGTTGATCTCATCCGGGCGAACAACCTTGATTTGATCTACTTGATAGGTTACAGTTCTATCCAAGACAGTAATGGTGAAGGTATCGCCAATTTCCATTTTGTCCAATTCCGTAAAGAGTTTGGCATGGGGTAGGCCACGGTGTGCAGAAAGAACGCAGTGGGTGCTTTTACCGCCGACGGGAAATGACGAGCCTTCCAAATGGCCGCAGGCAATATTCAATATTTCCGCAGCAATTCCATGATATACAGGCAGTTCCACACCGATTTTGTTGATTGTGATAAACCCCATAACGCCGTTTCCGGCAATGTTAAGGGTCTGTTCGTAATTCTGTAAAGCGCCATAATCAAGCAATGGAAAAGAAAGCTCGCTGAGATCCTGGTTGTACTTATTTGCCGCGTCAAAATACGCGGTATAATCTTCTGTTTTTATGGATGCTAGTATCTCTTGATAATTTGTAACTGCTCTGGATTGTGTCTTGGTATTCCAGTATTGGCTCACGGATGGATAAAGCAGTCCACAGACACCTACGAACAGCATCAGAACCAATAGGATTCCTATTTTATTGTTCTTTTTCATAAGCATCTCTCCACTGCTTTATGAAAGAAAAGCGGCGGATGGCGGATTAGACCATCCGCCGCCGCTTTCTAAGTTAATTAGTCATGAAAACGTTTTCTAAAGGATTAGTCCTCGTAGATGGACATCTTCTTACGGGTGATCATAAAGACAGCTGCTACCATGACCAACAGAGTGCTGCCGGTGATTAGGAAGAAGGTGCCTTCTGCGCCGGTTTCAGGCAGAACAGCGCCCTTGTGGTTTTCCACATTTCCTTCCAGAATGCCGTCTTCAAGGCCATTGGCATCCTGGTCAGCAAATACTGTCTTGCCGGCTGCATCCTTGGCAATCAGATTAAAGAACGCAGCATTTGTACCCTTTTCCCAAGCGGTAGCGTGGGTTGCATCAACAATAAATTCAATATCCGCGAGGGAATTATAGCCAGTAGGAACTGTGGTTTCCACCAGCTTATACTGGCCGCCGTCAATGCCGGTCCAGGTAAAGGTGGTCATGCCGCCACCAGCGAGCTCATAAATGGGGTTGTCATCATTATCTTTGCCCACAGCTACGGGGTGGTAATTGCCGTCCTTGTCCATCTTGTACAGGGTAAAGCCAGCGCCGGTCAGAGCTTGCTGGTTGGCACCGTCAACCTTTTTGATAGTCAGCTTATAGGTAAGTACACGAACATAATCCTTGGGTGTGTGGCCGTCGGGATGGCAGACATACATACCGTTTTCGTTGTATGCCTGATTGCTGTCTTTACCAATATGGGCATCGCTGTTCAGCTTCGCGGTATATTCTGCGATCAGCTTGTCGCCCTCAGCAAAAGTATGAGTGCCGTACAGATCATTCAGGTCGCCAACCGTCACATTAAAGGAACAGCGGCCTTCAAATTCACAGGTATCTGTCTTTGAGCATCCCTTATGATACGTAAAACCGGAAACATCATCAATCGCCTGAGGAATTTCAATTTTGGTAGTATTATCTGCCTTCAAAATATATACTTTAAAATTATCAGCATTTTCAGGAATGTCAAAGCCAGCGCTCAGCATATCGTGGAAGGTAAGGGTGTAATCCTCGTAGGTGCTGTAAGTGGAGGGAATGGTAACAGACAGCTGGAAGGGAACATCATCGCCGATGTCATGGTCAGCAGCATCAAACCAGCCTTCTCCGTCAGGATCGAGACCGGAATCATTGACATCGTAAACCATCTTCTTAGAGACGATAGAAGCATGCTTGGAAGCGATGGTGGTGCTTTCCAGAACCTGCAGCATAATAGGAGATTTGGTCTGTCCGTCAGGCAGAGTTTCGGAAATGTCTTCGATCAAGTAGTAGCCGGGAGTCAGGTCGCTGAATACCACAGTAGACTCGTTCTCGTCGGGGGTGCCGGTGATGGTGCTCTCTCTCAAAGCTGCCTCCAGCAGGTCTTCGGGGTCATTGGAATCAACGATTGTTTTTAGCACGTCTGCAGGGACCGGTTCGCCCGTATGACCATAGTGCGTACCGTATTTGACATTGGACAAGACATCTTTGTCGCCTTCTTTGGCAACATCACCGGTGAAAATCTGATACAATGCGTAGGTGTGGCCGGCTGCGCCAGTGATGGTCAGGGTAACTTTTTCGTTTTCGGCTGCGAAAACAGTGGTACTCATGGCCAAGATCATGGCCAGAGCCAGGAGAATGGATATTAACTTTTTCATGATTTTTGGTCCTTTCTATTTATAATTTTATTTTTCAGTGTGACTTTGGTTCATCTCCGGCGCGGATTCGCCGTAGAAAGGGAAGCTATCCAATGCCCCTCCTTTCTCGCTTGCGCCTACGAATGAATCCATATACAAGCGGTGTAATAATGAATATTACACTCACTAGTATCAAGGGGTAAATACCGGAGCCACCGGTAGCGGGAAGAGCATATTTCATGATCTCATTTGTTGCATGAACTTTTCCGATTTGCTCAAAGGGAATACGGGTGGCATCCGTTTCTGCTATAATCTCGGAGCAAACCTCGCAAGTGGCTGTTGTCTTATCACAGAAGCAGAACCAATGCTTTGTATCATCCAGCCGATATCCCGGCGGAGCTTGAAGCTCTTGCATATAGTAGAGAATATGCTCTCGGAGAATAATGCCTTTTTCGATATTTGTTTTGAAGGCAAGCTCGCCGTTTGCATCGGTCACGCCTGTGGTGATCAATCCTCCCTGCGCATTGTAAAGGCCGAAGGTGGCTCCACCTAAAGGTTTACCTGTTTCAGCGCAGGTCTTAAACATCTCTACCGTGTAGCTCTTTGCTGCGATGTTGATATCAGCATAGACCTTTTCGACAGCGTTATCCTTGATACTCTCACCCCATAGGGTAATCTCGGCAGAGTTGCTGTACTTAATACCCTCCGTTACTTGTTCCGGCATTATGAGGGTCGCATCATAGTCCAGTATGTACATGACCGGCTGAGGATGTAAGATCACAATGTCTAACACATGCACTTTGTTGCCCGCTTCATCCTTTTGGTTGCCGGTTCCATCGTAGACAACGGTATAATCTGTGCCTTGATGAAGCGTGGTGACATTCCCCTTTGCATCCTCTGCCGTGATTACCAGGGAACCGCTGATATATGCCAGCGTATCACTCATGGCATCATGAATGTAAAGCGGAGTTCCGTCTGTTAGTACCAGCTTGGCTTCGTTGACCGTGATTTTATAATTTGCGGTATAGCCGTCAAAGTCGTGGGTCAGCCGCTTTTCAAACAGCTTGGGAATGGTAACTGTCGCAACATCGTTGTCAACCTTAACCGAGTTGGTACTGTCACTCATATAGTATAGCTGCGCCTGGTTGCTGAGCTTGTATCCGAGAGGGCCATAGGCCTCCAATGTGGACAGATCCGTGGTTTTGTAAACCAAGGTGAAGGTCATATCCTGCGTTTCTGTCCAGCATTGGCAGAAATCTCTGGTGCCGATCATTTCACCGGCATCGTTCTTAAACCAGTATGCACCGCAATTCCCCCAGTGACAAGTCTCGGGAGTGCATTGGCAGCGGCAGAGCAGGTCAATCGTTCGGGTGGAGAAGGTACCGTCTTCCACCGTCCAGGCGTTGTTCCAGGCAAACATATCCGCTTCGGTGGCATCCTGGATCCGGGGGATCTGGATGGTGGTTCCGTTGTAGGTGGCATAAACCGTAGCCAGGTTGATGTCGTTATACACCTTGCCGATAATGTTGCCGTTTGCGTCTAGAAGTCGCATTTCGTCCGAGATGGCCCAGGAATATTCCGCCCGCTGATCCTCCGGTCTACCAGGTATGATGGATTGGATCTCCCAGAGGAATCTACCACCAGCGGCATCCGAGACAAATGCGCCATTCTTGACAATCTCACCGATAGCCTCGCCGTGGGTAAAGTCTACCCAGGCGTAGCCGTATGCGCCATCAATGGTGGCATCGTTCTCGTAACCAAAGGTGCCGGCTGTGCCGGTCCGATCCGGGGTTGAGGTATAATCAATGTAGTAATACCAGCCTTCATTGCCCAGCGTAATCTCGCCGCACCATTGACAGGTGGCGGTGGTTGGCATTTTATAGGACCATCCGGTTTCTGTCCAGATCAGGTGGGGATCATCGGTCTCAACAGTCCAGGCATGCCATCCACCGTTGGGATCGCTCACACCGAAAGTAAGGCCGCCGGCTATATCCGATTCTGTGAACCGGTGTGTTTTACTCCACTCGCCATCCAGAATGCGATCCGTCAGAATATTGTCCGGGATTTGGGAATCCTTATTGCCAATGATCTCAAGGCGCCAGTAAATTTTGCTGGGGTCTGGTTTTTCAGTTCCGGGTACACCGCCTTGACCCCATTTGTTCATAACGGTGGGGTACTTTTGTTGGGCGGGTGGCTCAACCTTAACGGTAATTTTGCCGTCAAAATCAATGGGATCTTCCTGAACGGGGAAATGGATACCCAAGGTTGCGCTTATCGTAATGTCCGTACGGCTGTTCATATGCTCGTTGAACACGAGGGTGATAAGACCGGTATCCGTGACCACCCAGCTGCCCACATTGGTGCCGTCTTTTAGAATAAATATGCCCTCACCACCGTCTACCATCAATCCGTTTGGAATCTGATATTGGTATGTTCCCGGTAGGAAACCTTCCGGACTGTTAAATGTAATCGTTAACTTATAACCGTCGTTTGCTTCGGCGATATAGTTGCCATTTTCATCCTTAGGCAGCTCTACATTGTTGAAGTCCAGCAATGTGAAGAAGTAGTTGCCCCCATTTGCTTCCAAATAAGGAATCAAGTCGATGATGGCTCTGAAGTTTCTGAGGGAGTAAGTCTGCGCTTGCTGTTGTGTGCTGCTTCCTTCAATAATGAAGATCGCTGGGCCATTCGATATGTCCAGTAGATATTCATCGTTGACTTCCGGTGTAGTAGGTACTTGTTCTTCCTGCGAAGTATCTTCTTTTATTTTCTCATTTTCCTGCGCAGTGCTTGCCGTTAAACCCCAACCAACGATAGACTCGTCAGACAGTGCGATTGCATCTGAGCACACGGCGTTCTCTATGTCACCGCGAATCACATAGCAGGTAGCATTTTGTACCTCTGTAACGATGCCTACAGTGTTGTTTGCGAAGAACACCAAATCACCGGCAGAAGGGTCATGCTCGCCAGGGAAAGCAAACCGATCAAGGGTCTTCCAAATTTTTGCCATAGAGGCAGCGCCTGTGTTGCCTGGTGTTTCTGCAGGATCCGCACCTGCATAATGAAGACAGAAGGAAACAAAGATAGCGGACCAGTCCGTGTAAGGTGCGCCGTACCAAGCACCGTATCGCGTATAACCACGGCGAACGCCATCATCGCCTACCTCAAAATTGAGTGCGCTTTCGCAATAGCCTACTTGCGTGCGGGCGATACCCACAAGATCATTTTGCAGATCTCCTGTATAAGGGTAGTCAGCAAACATGCCTTGCCAATCCAGCTGTGTTTCTACATCCGCTGATACGTCGGAGTAACAGCTGATGCTGTGAACATGTTCTGCAAGTTCACAGGTCGTTTCAGCATTTTGACATGCCTCATCATGGGTATGCTCTACAATTTTACAGTCAGCATCTCCCGCCAGTGTTAATCCAGGCTGTCGCAGAACCCAAAATACATCCAACGAGACAACAAGGGAGAGCACCAGCAGAATGGCGATCATCCGCTTTTTTCGAATTCTAATCTTCCTTAGCTTCCTTAGGCTTTCGTCCAGGATATCCTGCATGTCTCTCCCTCCTTTCATTTATTTTTCTTTAAGGTTTTTCAGAAAAAAGGTTTTTCAGAAAACGAATCCGAACCGAAAAAAAGGCCAGACTCTAATAAATACTTTTCCGATAATATCGTCCTGTGATATTGCACCAATTACCGAATTGCGACTATCCACCGAATTGGAGCGTTGGTCGCCCAAAACAAAGTAGCCGGTTCCGGGCACCTTGTAGGGGAATTCCAAGTCGCAATCCCCCAAACCTTTGTCCGTGACGTAAGGTTCTTCCAAAACTTCTCCGTTCACATAGACATTGCCTTCGGCGTCAATAGCGACTTCGTCGTCCGGTAGAGCGATTACTCGCTTTAGCAGAATTTTACCTTGATAATAAAAGCCGATCAGATCGCCGCGATTAAACTCTTTTGTTTTCACAAGAATTACGATTTCGTCATGCTCCAATGTCGGAGACATACTATCTCCCGATATTTGGAGGATCGGCAAAAATAATGTTGCTACCAAAACGGCAATTGCTGCCACTACCACCAAAACAGAAATTGTACCGCGGAGAGATTGGCGATAATAATCCTTTCTACGGATACGCTTTCTCTCACGCTGAATTTCCGGCAAGGAAGGAACAGGGATCTTCTTTTCAGATTTATTCTTCATGTTTGAACCACTCGCTCATCTGCTTTTTTTCTCTAATTTTTGAATTTCAGACTGAAGCTGCTGCCACTTTTGATAATCACGTTGATAGCGTGCGTCTAAGTCATTGCATTGCTTTTTGCCATCAGCCAAGATCTTCTCAACCTTTTTGCGGGCCTCCTCGAGCATCCTTGCGCATTCTTGTTCAGTATCTTCCTTCATGCATGCGATTTCGTGCAAATATAAATCTGCAGTTGTCTGTGCGATAGAGAAAACATTTGTAATATCTACAGCAGCTTCCGCAATAGAACCGGCAACAGAAACACGAATCCTCTTCTCCTGTAGTGCGTCCTCCAAAGTAGCGATTTGATCTTGCTTTTCCTGCTCGTTTTTCTTCAGCTGATAGATGATATCTACAAGTTCGCGTCTGCTGAGCCTCTTTAATTCTTTGCTAATCATACAGAGCCAACTCCTTCCACAGGTAGTTATAATATTCCCATCTTATTATTATAGCATGAAGAATACATATTTCAACATATTGCGACAAAAGTGCCATAAAAAGCTTTGCACCCGTTTTGGGGATGCGAAGCCTCTTTTTGATTTATTGGGGATTATTCACCTTTGCGGCGGCATTTGTCGCAGCAGAAGCGGATGGACAATCTGGTCAGTATGTGTGTCGATGGTGACTTGAGCTGGGAAATGTTCCGAATGAAATCCGAAGAGATGGAACCGAAAATGCAGAAACTCAAAAAGAAGATCGAGGAACTTTCCCAAAAGCACGAACCCAAGGTGATCGAACATTACAGGGAGAAGCTGACGATCCTGCAATATGCCCTTTCTCGGTATTCCTGCCCGAAAGAAGGCGAGGATGTTCCGGAATCTGTCATCGAAGCTTTCTTTGTAAAAATCGTGGTCAAGAAAGACGGATTTGATTGGTATTTACGCATCAATGGCGATCCGGACAAGCCTTTGCGCTGCAAATTGGAAGGAAAACGCAGGTCTACTACGAAAATTGTGGTGACGCAGGATTTTTCTCCTGCCCTTGATAGTAGCACCACAGGCTGCTATCAAAGAATCTAAGTAATTAGATTATAATGTAAAACTATTCGCCCCAAGCAATTTTGGCGGATTTTTCTTGAAAAGTTTGGTTAATGTGGTATAATTATAATATACAGTCAACAAAACGAGGTGCGGGCATGCTTGAAAACAAACTTGGAATAACATCTTCGGTTGAGCTTGCAGAGGCAGAGGAGAAAATCAGCAAAAAGAAAGCAGCAGAATTGTTTGAAACAGGGGTTTTGGATCGGTTGGAAGCAGGTAAATTTACATCCCTGCAGGTGATTCATAGACACCTCTTTGATACTATCTACTGCTTTGCCGGCGAGGTTCGGAAAGTCAATATCGCGAAGGGAAATTTCCGGTTTGCTCCTGTGATGTATTTGGAAGCAGCACTTGCCAATATTGATAAGATGCCCCAAGCCACTTTAGATGAGATCATTGAAAAATATGTGGAAATGAACATTGCCCACCCCTTCCGGGAAGGCAACGGCAGAGCGGCCCGCATTTGGTTAGACTGCATGCTCAAAAAAGAGATCGGTATGGTTGTGGACTGGAGTCGGGTGGACAAAGAGGACTATCTGCTTGCCATGGAGCGCAGCCCCGTCAAGGATATTGAAATCAAGCATATCTTAAAAGCCGCGTTGACCAACAAGGTAAATGATAGAGAAATGTTTATGAAGGGCATTGATCACAGCTACTACTATGAAGGCTATACCGCTTTCAAAGCAGAGGAATTATAACCCCTCTTTGCAAATCAGCGTGTAGGCCGCGATTTACGGAATGAAGTAATCAGAAATGATTGCTGATTTAAATTTTGCGCATAGCTGGATGGATTGCTGTCGAGGACAAGGATGTCCAAGACATTTCCGTGGAACTGGAATTATAAAAAGGTAGACAACATGGTGATTTTCCATGTATCTACCTTTTTTATCTTTTCAGTTCGCCAGCGGTTATGGCTTAATCAGGCTGCGCAGAAACGGCAGAAACTTGTCCGTGAAGCGCTGGTTTTGACCGGCGTTCATGGCGTTGACAGTCCGGCGCATAAGAACAGCCCAGTCTGAGGCAGTCATGTGGCTGTCGGTTCCGGTTGTCAGATAAGGACAGCTGGGAAGGCGTGTCTTACCAAAGCCCTTGGCAAAGGCTATATCCACACCTAAGGCCAGAGCGCAGGGGGCCAGTGTATGGAAGTAATCCGGGTCCTTTTCATAGAGCTTTTGCAGATGCGTTTGCTCTGTACTGCGAAGATAGTGCCGCAGGCCCAGCACCTGTGCCATGGCTTGACGGCCTTCCTCTGTTCGCCGTCCGCCGTAGGCGGCCATCAGACCCGACAAAAGCTGGGAGGCGGCTACATACAGACCGACAGCGGGGGTCCCGGCAAGGAGGGCAAATCCGATCCAAAGAGCACAGTGGATCAAAGCAATCCACAGTCTTTGCTTGTTAAGTGTAAACAGGCAGTAGGCCCAGCCTTGTATCCGGAAACAGCTAACTACGCCCAGAGCGGCCAGAAGGCACACCAGAAGCCATTGCAATGCGGCACCGGCACTCAAACAAATGCCCAGGCTTACTCCGCCAAACAGGCCGATCATAGCAGCAAAAGCCCGGAAAAGACGAGGATTGCCGGAACGGGGATACAGGAAGGAGGGCACATTGGGGGACATTTTCTTGATCTTTACACATAAATCTCCATAACGGATGCTGGAGGTATCCACCGTGTTTCGCTTGGCAAACAGTTGCTTGAAGCACCGTTGCTCGAAGCTGCCACGCTCATTGCCCATATCCATCCGCTTATGCAGGGTCACCCGGTCGTGCCGATCCAGATAGATCAGCAAGTAGCCTAACTGGGCCCAGGAAAATACCATCATAGTAAGATCCGCACCTTCTAAGGTAAGCACGGAGCCAAGCTCACCGGCAGTACAGCCCTCAGGCGGGATAGGCCGGATTATGGGACGGGGCGGAACGCAGCGCAGGGTGATCAGCCAGTACAGCACTGCCAGTACTGCGCACACGCCCATAGCGATATTCACAATCTGCAGATCCGGGAGCTTAATTCCGGTCTGGGGAAACATCTCCTCGGTTACAGCCAGTGTCATGGCCAGTGTTTCGTGGTCTTTCAGCGCTTTCTGAGAGATGCCGGAGATGGTGGCACCGGAGACGGTGTAGGTAAGGTCTTTTTCAATATCAGACTGATGGTAGCCACTGGAGAAGGCGGGCTTGCCCTCCGGAGTCCCCGGCAGAGTCACGGAAAATTGCATGCTTTCCACCGGATAGGAGAAGCCGGACAGCAGAGGGACTTGCAGTTCCAAAAGGCCCGCGTCGGTAGTGTGGATCACATTGTTCAGACTGTAGCCAATGTTGACGGTAATATCCCCCACCATGCTGCCCAGTGCATCAGATAAATCGATCTGCAGAGAATCATTTTTGCGGCTGGTGCGTACCCGGGTGCCGTTGAGAGTAATGCTGGTGGCATGTTTGGGCACCGGAAAGGTCAGGGGAGAAACGGCTTGCTCCAGATGGAGCGTAACGGCCATATTCACCTGACAGCGGCCGTCCTGGGTCACAGTGGCATAGGTGCCTACTGTGGAGGCGGCAGTTGCAGTGCTTACAGGAAATGCAGTCCCGAAGAACAAAAGCAGAGCCAGTAGAAAAAATACAATTCGGCGCAAAAAACCGCCTCCTTTCCACAAAATTCGCAGGATATTCTCAGTTGTGCTATTCTACCATAACTATCTTTCAAAAGCAAGGCTTTCCCGCAGGAGAAAATACATGGCAATGTGTATTTATCGGCAGCTTTAGCACAGCTAGTGCAGGGTGGGGGCTTGCCCCCGCCGCCGATAACCTGCTGTTTTAAACGGCGGGAGACAGCCAGCGCCCTACAAAGGGTAGTACGAAACAGCCCGGTAAACTGAACTTTGTCCGGTAGAGGGGAGTTCATGCGATCTACTGTGTGGAGAATGAACAAAATGTGAATTTTACTTGCTTTTTTGTCAAAGGAGGGCTATACTGATGCTACCATTAAAAAGGAGGAAGAACAACATGAAACTGCTTACAGTAACAGTTCCCTGTTATAACTCCCAGGATTATATGAAAAATTGCATTGACAGCTTGCTGACCGGCGGAGACCGGGTGGAGATTATTATTGTTAATGACGGATCCAAGGACAGTACCGGTGCTATCGCGGACCGGTACGCACAGGAGTATCCGAATATCGTTCGGGTTGTCCATCAGGAAAACGGCGGACACGGTGCGGGTATTAACCAGGGCCTGCGCCATGCCACAGGCACGTACTTTAAAGTGGTAGACAGTGATGACTGCGTCAGCGCGGATTTTACTGCATTTCTGGACAAGCTGGAAGAATGTGAGCGCCAGGGCGGTGTGGATTTGCTAATGACCAATTATTACTATGTCCATTCCGATGGCGTGGGCGATCGGTCCATCAATTACAGCAACGTGCTGCCGGAGGGGGGGATTTTTACCTGGCAGCAGACCGGGCGCTTCCGGATCCATCAGCTGCTCACGATACACAGCACTACGTTTCGGACGGAAGCTATGCGCAAATGGGAGCAGCCGCTGCCGGAGCATACCTTCTATGAGGACAATCTGATGATTGCCCAGACAGTACCTTATGTGGAGCGGATGTGCTATATGAATGTGGATTTGTACCGGTATACCATTGGCAGAGAGGGCCAATCGGTACAGGCGGATATCCTGAAGAAGCGCTATGCCCACCAGGTGTTGGTGACCAGCCGCTGTTTTATGGCCTGCCATCTGGAGCCTATTACAGATAGCAAAAAGAAGCGGTATATAAAGCATATGAATTTTATGATGCTAGCCATGGCTGTGGCCATTGCGCGTTTGAACAAGAGCACGGAAAGTGATGCGGCGGTGGAAAAGATGTGGCAGGATTGTCGGGCCTTTGATGAAAAATGGGCCAATCATTTCCGCTATGGAACGGCTTTGCGGTTTTTGTGTATTCCCGGTAAATTCGGCCAGAATATGTGCGCGTTTATTTACAACCTGGCAAATAAATTTGTGCGCTTCAATTAGCTATAAACAGGAACGCTCCGATGCGAAAGCACCGGAGCGTTTTATAGCGGGGTAATCAGCAGTAGAAATCTTTGATTTTTTTGGCACGGCTGGGGTGGCGCAGCTTGCGGATGGCTTTGTTTTCAATCTGACGGATCCGTTCCCGGGTCACGCCGAAAATCTGTCCCACTTCTTCCAGCGTGTGCGTACGGCCGTCGTACATGCCAAAGCGCATACGCAAAACGTCCGCTTCCCGCTCAGTCAGGGTGTCCAAGATCTCTTTCAGCGCTTCGGCAAGCAAAGCGTTGGAGGTGGCGTCAGCAGGGCCGGGGGTGCGCTCATCTTCTACGAAGGAGCCGATAGAGGTATCCTCTTCATCGCCTACCGGGGTATCCAGACTGAGTGTATCGGCGGCAGTACGGTTAGCCTCAATGATCTTCTCCACAGGGAGACCCAGCTCGGCGGCGATTTCATCCACAGTCGGCTCGCGGCCCAGTTCCTGCACCAGCTTCCGGTTGCAGCGGGTAGCTTTGTTAATGACCTCTACCATATGCACCGGCACCCGGATGGTCCGGGCCTGATCGGCAATGGCACGGGTGATGGCTTGCCGGATCCACCAGGTGGCATATGTAGAGAATTTATTTCCCTTTGTCCAGTCAAATTTATCAACCGCCCGGATCAGGCCGGTGTTGCCCTCCTGGATCAGGTCCAGAATGTGCAGACCTCTGCCGGAATATTTCTTAGCGATGGAGACCACCAAGCGCAGGTTGGCTTCTGTCAGCTTGTTTTTGGCTGTCTGGTCGCCCTCGGATACCCGCTTTGCCAGATCAACCTCTTCTTCAGCGGAAAGCAGACGGATCTGGCCAATTTCCTTCAGGTACATCCGCACCGGGTCGTCCAGATTATATTCGGCAGCCAGATCCACCGGATCTACCAGCTCTTCGTCTTCCACATCACTCAGGTCGATATCATCCATCAGGTCATCACTTACAGAAAGATCCATGTCGTCATCCAGTTCCAGGTCCAGATCGGAGCTGACTATCTGAATGTTCATGGCCTCGAATTGATCGTAGATATCTTCGATTCTTTCTGGGGTCAGGTCCATGTCTTCCAGTTGGGCATTCAAATCAGATGCCCGGATCATACCATCCTTGCGGCCCTGGGCGATCAGCTTCTGCAGTGCAGCCTGCAGTTCATCAGGGGATTTGCCCTGCTTTTTAGCGGTACTCATGTTACATTCCCTCTTTATCTTCAGTGTTTATGATCCACGCCGTTAGACTATAATCCGTTTTTTGGAATTTGACAAGGGTTTTTTATAAAAATTCTCAAAAAAAGTATCTTTGGGCGGTTTTGTCGGGACAATAGACAGTATTCCCCAAGATTTTCGAAAACATACAGTTTACAAGCCCGGTAAAATTCGGTATAATTATTAAATAAATAACATACTGGATGATTCTTACAGTTGAGGAGCGCTCCTATGACAGACCTTTCAAAAATTCGAAATTTTTCCATAATTGCCCATATTGACCACGGCAAATCCACCCTGGCAGACCGGCTTTTAGAGGAATGTGATGCTATTGACCAGCGGATCCGGGCAGAACAGCTCCTGGATTCCATGGAGCTGGAGCGGGAACGGGGTATCACCATTAAGGCAACGGCAGCTACCTTGCGTTATACAGCCGATGATGGCCAGACCTATGCGCTGAATTTGATCGATACCCCCGGCCATGTGGACTTTAACTACGAGGTCAGCCGCAGCCTGGCTGCCTGCGAGGGTGCAGTGCTGGTGGTGGATGCCTCCCAGGGCGTGGAGGCCCAAACGCTGGCCAATACCTATCTGGCCATCGATGCGGGGCTGGAAGTGCTGCCGGTAATTAATAAGATCGATCTGCCCTCTGCCCGCCCCGGAGAGGTAAAGGCAGAGATTGAGGATATTATTGGCCTGCCTGCTGAGGATTCCCCGGAGATCTCCGCCAAGAACGGCATTAACATCCATTCTGTGCTGGAGATGATTGTCCGGGATGTGCCTGCACCTGCAGGTGACCGGTCAGCCCCCCTGCAAGCTTTGATTTTTGACAGCCAGTACGATTCCTACCGGGGCGTCATCGTGTATGTGCGGATTAAAGAGGGTACGATCCGGGCGGGACAGGATATTAAGATGATGGCCACCGGGGCGGCATATAAGGTGGTAGAGGTTGGAACGATGAGCCCTGTGGGTCTCGTCCCTGCGGAAGCACTGGGTGCTGGCGAAGTGGGCTACATTACGGCTTCCATCAAGACTGTGGCGGATACCCAGGTGGGGGATACTATTACCACCGTGGAAAATCCGGCGGCCCAGCCCTTGCCGGGCTACCGGCCGGTGCAGCCCATGGTCTACTCCGGCGTATATCCGGCTGACGGTGCCAAATATCAGGATCTGCGGGAGGCCTTGGAAAAGCTGAAGCTGAACGATGCTTCCATGTCCTATGAATTAGAGAGCTCCATTGCTCTGGGCTTTGGCTTCCGCTGCGGCTTTTTGGGCTTGCTCCACATGGAAATCATACAGGAGAGGCTGGAGCGGGAGTACAATCTGGATCTGATCACCACAGCCCCCAATGTGGTATACCGGATTACCAAGACCAACGGAGAGGTGTTGATGGTGGATAACCCGCTGGATTATCCGGACCCTATGGAGATTCAGTTGGCAGAGGAGCCTTTCGTCAAGGTGAACCTGATGGCACCCCAAGAATATGTGGGAAATATCATGGATCTGGCTACCTCCCGCCGGGGTGAGTTCAAGGACATGGTCTATCTGGATGCCAATCGGGTGGAGTTGCACTATGAGATGCCCCTCAATGAGATTATTTATGACTTTTTTGACGCACTGAAATCCCGGACCCGTGGCTATGGCTCCTTGGATTATGAGCTGATCGGCTACCGGCCCAGCCGGCTGGTAAAGCTGGATATTCTTTTGAATGGGGATGTTGTGGATGCCCTGAGTTTCATCCTGTTTGCGGACAACGCCTACCCCAGGGCGCGGAAGATCTGCGAAAAGCTGAAAGACAACATTCCCCGTGCCCAGTTTGAGATCCCGGTGCAGGCAGCCATCGGCGGTAAGATCATTGCCCGGGAGACGATCAAGGCCCTGCGTAAGGATGTTTTGGCCAAGTGCTACGGCGGCGATATTACACGGAAGAAGAAGCTGCTGGAAAAACAGAAAGAGGGCAAAAAACGGATGCGTACTTTCGGTACCGTATCGGTTCCTTCCGAAGCATTCATGGCAGTATTGAAGCTGGACGAAGACTAGTTGCAGGGGGCGGCGCCTTCGACGCCCCGCCTTAAATCCCGGAATGCTGTAAACGGGGCTTCGAAGGCGCCGCCCCCTACAGTATATGGAAGTATAATTTGAATCTAAGAAATTGGGAGACTTTTATGCCTTTACTTTCCCGCAAGAACAAGATCCCTTTGGGAATTTATATACATGTGCCTTTTTGCCGCAGCAAGTGCCAGTATTGTGACTTCTACTCCCTGACCACCAAGGAGGACATTCTTCTGGACGGTTATCTGGATGCGGTATGCAGCCATATTAAAGAAGCAGGGGCGTTAGCCCCCAGTTATCTGGTGGATACGGTTTACTTTGGCGGCGGTACACCCAGCTTTTTTGGGGCAGATGGCATGGCAGCGATCCTGACTGCAGTGCGCAAGAGTTTTGATGTGGCCTATGACGCGGAGATTACCTTTGAGGCCAATCCAGACTCTGTGTCTGACCGGCTGCTGCGGCGGCTGCGCAGCGAGGGCTTTAACCGGGTGAGCCTGGGAATCCAATGTGATGATGATGAGATTCTGAAGAAAATCGGCCGTCCCCACAGTTATGAGCAGGCAGTCAATGCAGTGCGGCGAATCCGCAAGATGGGGTTCAAGAACCTGTCTGTGGACCTGATGTACGGCCTGCCCGGGCAATCTTTGGAGGACTGGGAGCGGACGTTGCAGAATGTGCTGAAGCTGATGCCGGAGCATATCAGCTGCTACGGTCTGAAGGTGGAAGAGGACACGCCCCTGTATGAATATCAGGAGTATTGTGCGCTGGCGGATGATGACACACAGGCGGATATGTACCTGTCTGCCATTGAGATTCTGCGGCAGCATGGCTACCGGCAGTATGAGATATCCAATTTCTGCCGGAAGGGCCATGTGTCCCGGCATAATCTGAAATACTGGAATGGCGGAGAGTATTTGGGGTTTGGCCCGGATGCCAGCTCGGACTTTGGCGGACGGCGCTTTGCCATCGTCCGGGATTTGCAAGGCTATATTGAAGGCATCCGCACCGGTGGCCAAGTGCTGCGGGAGGTGCAGGAGGTGCCCCCCAGAGAGCGGGCGGGAGAATATCTGATGATGCGGCTGCGCACCGTGTCGGGTTTGGACCCCAGGGAATACGAAAAATGCTTTTTGCTGCCCTTTGGCCCGCTGCAGACAGCGTTGGAAAAATGTAAAGAGCAGGGTTTGGCAGCAAAAACCTTTGACGGCCGCTGGCATCTGACCCCTACCGGTTTTCTTGTGTCCAATTCAATCCTGTCGGATCTGTTGCTGATTCAGGAAAAATGCAAACCTCTGGCAAAAAGAAGATAAAAAAAGTTCCCTCCGGGTTAGTTCGATATTCTTAACGGAGAACTGAGACAATTGATGGTCGTAGGGCGCTGGCTGTCTCCCGCTGCTAACCGAAAAACACAACCGCAGCACCGATCAAACGGTGCTGCGGTTAACTGTTCGACAAATTCAAGTTACCGATGCAAAATGCAACGGCGGGAGCAAGCCCCCGCCCTACAATTTATCCCCTAAGAACATCACACTTCTCCGGAGGGATATTTGCACACAAATGGTTATTTCATAAACTTATCAATTGCCTGACACAGATCGTCAATGGCATCTTCGTCGCCTGCGGCCACCGCGTCCACCATGCAATGGCGCATATGATCCTTCAGGATCACCTTGCCGGTGTTGTCCAGGGCGGAGCGGACGGCGGCCAGTTGGATCAGCACCTCCGAGCAGTCATATCCCTCCTCTACCATCCGCTTGACCTTTTCTAGGTGGCCGATGGCCCGTGCCAGGCGATTGATGACCGCTTTTTGGTTTTCGTGGACATGGCCGTGGGAATGGGCAATGCCGTGGGCGTGCATATAGGCGTGGTCGTGCTCGTGAATATGGTCGTGTTCGTGGTGATGGTCTGCCATATGGGCCCCTCCTCTTACGTTTTGTTGCATTATACCCCAATTATTCCCAACTTGCAAGCCCCAGTGGGGGATATAACAATTTGCCCGTACGCAAATTATTTTTTATGCTATACAAGTGCATTTTATAAATTTCTCTGTTTATTAAATTGGATGACCGGTCGGAAAACAGGAAATTGACTGTTGCACCGGTTTCTGCTATAATGCCCAAAGAATATTCCTGTCAGGAGGAAACGGATATGAGAATGAGAAGAATGCGCAATCTGGAGCCCCGGATGGAAAAATGCGCGGCGTATCGCATTGTGCAGCCTGAGGAATTGAAAGGTAAATGGCGTTCGTTAAAGCCGGACTGTGCAGCGCTGTGGGTTGAGGTAGGCTGCGGTAAGGGGAAATTCACGGCAGAAACTGCCCAAGCCAATCCGGACGTGCTGCTGATCGCGGTGGAGCGCTGCCGGGAGGCTATGGTGGTAGCCATGGAAAAGGCCCGGGATATGGGCCTGAAAAATGTTTTTTATATTGATATGGATGTAGCCAATATAGAGGAAATCTTTGCGCATGAGGAGATTGACCGGTTGTTTATCAACTTCCCGGATCCCTGGCCCCGGAAAAAGAATGCCAAACGGCGGCTGACCCATCGGGGCTTTTTGGATAAATACTGCCGGGTGGTGTGTACTGGCGGGGAATTTCATTTCAAGACCGATAACGCACCCTTGTTCGAGTTTAGCGTGGAGGAGTTTGCCGCTTGCGGCCTGGAGGTAAAAAACCTGACCCGGAATCTGCACGAAAACGGCATCGTGGGCATCATGACCGGTTACGAGGAGAAGTTTCACGCCCTGGGCACACCGATTAACCGCTGTGAGGTAGTGTGCAAGCCTTTTGTGCTGCCCCCGGAGGAGAAAA
>JAZNIG010000055.1:0-5315 GCA_045577355.1 Faecousia sp.
AAAACCTGACCCGGAATCTGCACGAAAACGGCATCGTGGGCATCATGACCGGTTACGAGGAGAAGTTTCACGCCCTGGGCACACCGATTAACCGCTGTGAGGTAGTGTGCAAGCCTTTTGTGCTGCCCCCGGAGGAGAAAAGGCAACAGGAAACCGACGGATAAATTTGTAGTTATAGATTGATTTGGGGATACCAACTGTAGGCCGGGGGCTTGCTCCCGCCGCCTAAAAAGCAACGTTTCTAACGGCGGGAGCGAGCCCCCGCCCTACAGTGGATCCTTTGCCACAGACCGGCAAACTGGAATTTGCTTATTAAAAGAGGGAAATTATGAAGTCATATTTTGCAGGAAGCTGCGATGTTGCGGTGATTGGTGCTGGCCATGCAGGTATAGAAGCGGCGCTGGCAGCGGCCCGGCTGGGGCTTTCCACCATCCTGTTTACCATCAATCTGGACGCAGTGGGCAATATGCCCTGCAACCCGGCCATTGGCGGCACGGGCAAGGGTCATCTGGTCCGGGAGCTGGATGCTCTGGGCGGACAGATGGGGATGGCGGCGGATGCGGCCTGCATCCAGTACCGGATGCTCAACCGGGGAAAAGGCCCGGCGGTCCATTCCCTTCGGGCCCAGGCAGACCGGCGGCACTATCAAGAATATATGAAGCACATCCTGGAGATGCAGGAAAATCTGCAATTGAAACAGGCACAGATCACAAGGGTACTGACCGAGAATGGCGCAGTCACCGGTGTGCAGACCCAGCTGGGGGCTATTTACAGCGCGCGGGCGGTGATTGTTGCCACCGGCACTTTCCTGGACAGTACCATCGTTATAGGAGAGTCGGTTCAGTCTTCCGGTCCGGATGGGATGCATGCATCCGTAGGCCTGGCAGATGATCTGCGTGCACTGGGGCTGGAGCTGCGCCGGTTCAAGACCGGAACACCCCCCAGAATTAACCGCCGATCCATCGATTTTTCAAAAATGGAGCTGCAGCCCGGAGACGAGATTCCGGAGCCCTTCTCCTTCCGCACGGAGCACAAACTGAACAATCAGGCGGTGTGTTATCTGACCTACACCAATGAGGAAACCCACCGGATCATCCGGGAAAATCTGCACCGCAGCCCCATGTATGACGGTACCATCTCCGGTGTAGGCCCCCGGTATTGCCCCAGCATTGAGACGAAAATCGTCCGCTTTGCGGAAAAGCCCCGGCATCAGTTGTTTATTGAGCCGTGCGGGTTGGATACAGAGGAGATGTACATTCAGGGTTTTTCTTCCAGCCTGCCGGAGGATGTGCAGCTTGCCATGCTGCGGACGATTCCTGGGATGGAAAACGCAGAAATGATGCGCCCGGCCTATGCCATCGAGTATGAGTGTATGGATCCGACCCAGCTTTTGCCTACTTTGGAATGTAAGAAGGTGTCCGGTCTGTACGGCGCGGGCCAGTTTAACGGTACTTCCGGCTATGAGGAGGCAGCGGTTCAGGGATTGGTGGCCGGTATCAATGCGGCATTGAAGCTGCAAGGCAAGCCCCCTATGATCCTGACCCGGGATACCAGCTATATCGGAACCCTGATCGACGACCTGGTGACCAAGGGAACGGAAGAGCCTTACCGGATCATGACCAGCCGGTCTGAGTACCGGCTGCTGCACCGGCAGGACAATGCGGACCAGCGGCTGACCGCCATCGGTGCTGCGGTGGGTCTTGTGCCCCGGGAACGGCTGCGGCAGGTGGAGGAAAAGTATACTGCGGTCCGCCGGGAGATCCGCCGGCTGGAAGGCAGCGGCGTGGCGGCAAGTGATGCACTGAACGAGATGCTTGCCAGTCGGGACACGGCCCCGGTGGAGAATTCGGCCCGGCTTGCGGATCTTTTGCGGCGGCCCCAGGTCAGCTATGGGGATCTTGCACCCTTTGACCCGGAGCGGCCTGCACTTACCCAGTCAATTATTGAGGAAGTGGAGATCCAGGTCAAGTATGCCGGATATTTGGCCCGGCAGGAAAAACAGGTGGCGGAATTTAAGAAAGAGGAAACCCGGCTGCTGCCTGCCGGCATAGACTATAATGCCATCGGCGGCCTCCGGCTGGAAGCCAGACAAAAACTATGTGAGATTCACCCTATGTCTATCGGTCAGGCTGGCCGTATTTCCGGTGTCAGTCCGGCGGATATTGCCGTGCTGCTGATCTGGCTGGAGCAGAATAAATAACCAAATGGGCAGCTTACAAAGATGATTTGTAGGGGGCGGCGCCTTCGACGCCCCGTGGCTACTGTTTTACATTCCGGGTAGTAGGGCGGGGTCTTGGCCCCGCCGCCCATTTCATGCGGGTTTCGGCGGGAGCAAGTCCCCGCCCTACAGTACGTGTTTTGTGATAGCCCGACAAAACCAAATTTGCATAGCACATTGATCGCTTCCGGCGCGTAGGATAGTCGGAGGCGATTTTATGCCAATTGTCAATACTACTGTACCTATCACATCCGCAAGCTGTGATCAGATGATTCAGGAAATTGTACGCACCTATCCTTTTTGCCGTTCAGAGGTGCTGACCAGCACCGCCTTCCAGCGACCTATCCGTACGTTGGTTGTGGGGAATGGCCCACGAAAGGTGATCTACTCCGCGTCTCACCATGCCAATGAGTGGATCACGTCTCTGGTGTTGTTAAAATACGCGGAGGAGCTGGCCCAGGCGATTCGGGACGGGGGAGAGATCGGTGGGAGAAATGCCCGGGAAATTGCGGATGAGGCCACAATCTACATGGTGCCCATGGTAAATCCGGATGGAGTGGATTTGGTAACCGGAGCCATTCAGGCGGGGAATATTCAGTATGACCTGGCCCAGCGTCAGGCTGCGGATTATCCGGCTATCCCATTCCCCGACGGCTGGAAGGCAAACCTTCTGGGCGTGGATCTGAATCTGCAGTATCCTGCCGGGTGGCTGCAGGCCCGTGAGATCAAGTTCAGCCAGGGCTATACCCGACCCGGCCCCAGAGATTATGTGGGGCGCGCGCCGCTGAACCAGTTTGAGACACAGGCGTTGGCTGGTTATACCCAGTTTATTGAACCAGAACTGGTGCTGGCCTACCATAGCCAGGGAAAAGAGATTTACTGGCAGTTTATGGACTATCAGGTACCCGGTGCGCAGGAATTAGGGGAGCAGATGGCGGCAGCCAGCGGCTATACATTGGCGGATGTGCCCTATGAATCCGGTTTTGCTGGGTACAAGGATTGGTTTATTCAGGAATTTCGCAAGCCCGGTTATACCATTGAGGTGGGAACCGGTGAAAATCCCCTGCCTCTGAGCCAGTTTGATGAGATTTATCGGGATAACGTGCCGATTATGACCATCGCCGCCCTGGGCGGAACCGCATAAACAGCAAAAGGCTGCCCCACGGCAGCCTTTTGCTGCGCAAATTTGTGTTTATCACTCCATTATGGTGAAACCCATTGTAGGAGAGGGTCAAGACCCTCCCCTACAATGGGGGATACGAGCAGAGCGGCAAACTGAAATTTACAAATAAAACAATGGGCCGTTGCAAGTAGCGGCGGATTTTGCTATAATAGCACAAATACAGAAGCGAAGCTGGTGAGGATATGCACAGCAAAAGAGAATATATCGCCGTATTTGATTCCGGTGTCGGTGGGATCAGTGTGCTGCGGGAGCTGATGAAGCTGATGCCGGAGGAGAACTATCTGTACTTCGGAGATTCCGCCAATGCGCCCTATGGCGACAGGCCTACCCAGCAGGTGCGGGAGCTGACGCTGCAGGCGGTCCGTCAGATGCTTCCCAGAGGTATCAAGGCATTGGTGGTTGCCTGCAATACAGCTACTTCTGCCGCGGTCCGCGTTTTGCGCCAAATGTACCCGGATCTGATTATTGTGGGTATCGAACCGGCACTGAAGCTGGCAGCAGACCGTTTCCCCTGCGGCCGTGTGGGGGTTATGGCCACCAAAGTAACCTTACGGGAAGAGAAATTTGCCTATCAGGCCGCTCGGTTTCCACAAATGCAGGTTGAACGGATTCCTGCCCCCGGACTGGTGGAACTGATTGAAGCGGGAGAAACAGACGGCCCCCGCATTGAAAACCTTCTGCGGGATATTTTAATTCCCTATGCAGGGAAATTGGATGCCCTGGTGCTGGGCTGCACCCATTATCCCTTTGTCTGGGATGTTATCGAACGGATCCTGGGGCCGGACACAATGCTGTTGGACGGCGGCGAGGGCACAGCCCGCCAGACCCGGCGGTGTCTGGAGGCAGCAGGCCTGCGCAATGACGGGCCGGGTAGTGTGCAGATCGAAAACAGCACGGGATCCGGGGAGCTGGTGAAGCTGTCAATGGAGCTATTAAACAGGTAGGAGAGAATTATGAGTATTCGGCTGAACACGGAGTGTCTGCTGTGCCATTTGCGGAGAAATCTGGAAACGGCACGTGGGCTGGGAGATGAAGAAACGGCAATGGCGTTTGCCAAGGAGCTGTTACAGCAGTATCTGGACGCACCGGAGGATGCCAGTTCTCCTACTTTGGGACCTGGGGCCAATGCCTTGTTTCAGAAGTATTATGGGCTGGAAGAGGATCGGTTTCGGAGGGAAAAAGAGGCGTCCAACCGGTTTGTGCTGGCTCGGATCGGTCAGATCCAAGACCGGGTAGCCCGGGCGGAGGACCCCTTGTTTGCGGCGTTGCAGTTTGCGATTTTGGGCAATTACATTGACTTTTCTGCCCTGCAGGGGCAGGTTAGCTTTGAACAATTGGACGAGCTGCTGGATCAGGCGGCAGATTTGCAGGTGGACATGCAGGTCTACCGGGCACTGCTGCAGGATCTGGAGAAGGGGAAAAAGCTGCTGTATCTGACGGACAATGCAGGAGAGATCTGCTTTGACCGGGTTTTCGGAGAACAGCTTCAAAAGACCTATCCCCATCTGCAGATTACTTTCTGTGTCCGGGGCGGTCCTGCCCATAATGATGCTACCCGGGAGGATGCTGCTTTGGCAGGGATTCCCTTCCCGGTGATCGACAACGGAAATACTGTGGGCGGTACAGAGCTGCGGCTGCTGTCCCAGGAGGCCCGAAAGGCTGTAGAAGAGGCGGATGTGATCATCGCCAAGGGCCAGGGAAATACGGAGACCCTCTATGGCTGCGGCTTCAATATTTACTACGCCTTTCTGGTCAAATGCAGCCGCTTTGTTCAGGTGTTCCAAAAGCCCATGCTCACCCCTATGCTGATCAAAGAACGGAAATAAGGGGCTGTAAAATAACTCATATCAATATACGCAATAACCGGCGGGGGGAAGGCAACGCCCCTCCAACAATACCACCCAGAAGGCGGAG
>JAZNIG010000056.1:0-7989 GCA_045577355.1 Faecousia sp.
TTCTCGTAGATGGCGTCCTTTTCCTTCATGATGGCATAGAGCCGCTCGTTGCCCTGAATAACTGTGTCCATAATGGTCAGTGCGTCATACTGGAACTGATCCTGCTTCAATACGGACATTCGTACGTCGGGCTGAATGGCCACATAGCCGGTAGTACTCTCCAGGTCGCCGGACAAAACTTTCAGAAAGGTGGATTTACCTGCGCCGTTGGCACCGATAATGCCGTAGCAGTTGCCGGGTAAAAATTGCAGGTCCACGTGCTGGAACAGCCATTGGCCGCCAAATTGCATACCTAAATTGCTGACTGTAATCATAGTTTCTCCTTACTATCCTAAACGGTATTGTAGGGCGTGGGCTTGCCCCCCGCCATGCAGAAAAGGATGGGGGCTTTCGGTGAGAGCAAGCCTTCGCCCTACGATAGGCATATTATTACATTATAATCATAGCACATAATTGTAAATAATAAAAGAACTTTTTTGGAAGGGGTTGCATTTTCTGGGATTTGTGTTATAATTTTAGCACTCACATTTAAAGAGTGCTAAGAAAGGAAGCGAGCAGCACTATGGAAAAGAAACAGTTTAAGGCCGAATCTCAGCGGCTGATGGATCTGATGATCAACTCCATCTACACCCATCAGGAGATCTTCCTGCGGGAGATCATCTCCAACGCGTCCGATGCTATCGACAAGCTGGCCTATACGGCCCTGACAGATGATAAGGTGGGCATTTCCCGGGATCAGTTTGCCATCACCGTTACCCGGGCCAAGGACGCGGGGATTCTGACCGTGTCTGACAACGGTATCGGCATGACCAAGGAAGAGATGGAAGAGAATCTGGGCACGATCTGCAAATCCGGCTCTCTGGGCTTTAAGCAGGCTATGGAAAAGAGCGAGGATATCGATATTATCGGCCAGTTCGGCGTGGGCTTCTACGCGGCGTTTATGGTGGCCTCCAGCGTGACCGTGATCTCCAAAAAGTACGGTGAGGATTCCGCCTGGAAGTGGACCTCTGACGGCAAGGATGGCTATACCATCGAGCAGGCAGAGCGGGACGAGCCGGGTACAGATGTGATCATGACCCTGAAGCAGGATACCGAGGATGAAAAGTTCTCCCGGTTCCTGGAGGAATACGAGATCCGCAGTCTGGTGAAGAAATACTCCGACTATATCCGTTACCCCATCCGCATGGAGGTCAGCAAATCCCGCCTGAAAGAGGACTGCCCCGAGGACAAGCCGGAGTATGAAAGCTATATGGAGGAGGACACCCTGAACTCCATGGTGCCCATCTGGCAGCGGCCTAAAAAGGACGTGACCGAGGAGGAGTACAACAGCTTCTACCGGGAGAAGTTTTACGATTACAATAAACCCCTGCGGGTGATCCACTCCAGTGCGGAAGGTTCTGTAAGCTTTAAGGCGCTGCTGTTTATCCCCGGTAAAGCCCCCTTTGATTTCTATAGCAAGGACTATAAGCCCGGCCTGCAGCTCTATTCCTCCGGTGTGATGATCATGGAAAACTGTGAGGATCTGCTGCCGGAGCACTTCCGGTTTGTCCGGGGCGTGGTGGACAGCCAGGACCTGTCCCTGAATATCAGCCGGGAAATGCTGCAGCATAACCGCCAGCTCACCCTGATCGCCCGGAATATTGAGAAGAAGATCAAAAGTGAACTGAAGGCCATGCTGGAAAATGAGCGGGAGAAGTTTGAGGAGTTTTACGGCGTATTTGGCCGCCAGTTGAAGTACGGCACGGTAACAGACTACGGCGCTCATAAAGATGCCACCCAGGACCTACTGCTGTTTTACAGCCAGAAGCAGGGCAAGGCCATTACCCTGAAAGAATATGCGGAAGCTATGGCCCAGGGACAGGAGAAGATATACTATGTATCCGGCGAGAGCCGGGAGCGGCTTGCCAAGCTGCCCCAGGTCCGGGCATTGGAGGAGAAGGGCTGGGACGTGCTGCTGTTTACCGACGAGGTGGACGAGTTTATCCCCCAGACTCTGATGATCTATGATGAAAAGCAGTTCTGCAATGCATCCACAGAGGATCTGGGCCTGCAGTCTGAGGAGGAAAAGAAAGCCATTGAGGAAAAAGCCGAGGAGCTGAAGGATTTCCTGACCTTTGTAAAGAACACCTTGGGCGAAAGTGTTAAGGAGGTCAAGCTCTCCGGCAATCTGGGTAGCGCCCCAGCCTGCATGACCCCTGCTTCCGGCATGAGCTTTGAAATGGAGAAGTATATGCGCAGAGTGAACCCGGACATGGCATTCCCCTCTGAACGAATTCTGGAGCTGAACCCGGAGCACCCGGCAGTGCAGGCTATGCAGGCTGCGTTGGTTTCCGATACCCAGAAGGCCCGGGATTATGCACAGCTTCTGTGCGGGCAGGCCCAGCTGCTGGCGGAACTGCCCCTGGAGGACCCCATGGGCTATACAGAACTGGTGTGCAAGCTGATGCAATAAGGAAATCCGGCTGACCTATATTAGGCAACGAGATGAAGTTAAAAAATATGTCATTCCGAGCCAGTGCGCACACTGGCGTGGGAATCTCCTGGATAGACGCATCAACAGGAGATTGCCACACCAGTGACATCGGTCACTGGTTCGCAATGACAATGAACTTCATGACATTGCCCGTATGGGGTCAGCCGGTTTCGATAGCTTGGATAGAGAGCTGCTTGAAGCAGGCGTTCAGGTAGATGATGTTGCATAGGGCGATAATGGCACTGCGCAGCATTTGCTTTTCGATAGAGGATGTAGAACCGATTTCTTCTACAGTGTCCTTTACTTCAAACATGAAAAAGAGCATATTTTCCAGTTCCATGCCCAGATAGTCATAAGCGGTTGGGACGCTGTAGATTTTCTGCTGGCGCAGGAACAGGGCGTGAATGTTCTCCAGGGGCATCACATTTTTTAGCAGCCCAATGGCAATCAGATGGGCCAGATGGTCTGCGTAATAACGCTTCTGCACCGGGTTTGCAATCAGTCCTTTCTTTACATAATTGCGGATCATAGACCCGGTTAGCTCGATGCAGCCCAGGGGCGCAAACAGTTGATTTAAATAGGTGGTTACCTGCTCTAAGTAAAGGCCCATGTCCGGCAGCTCCGTGTACTTCGGCAGGTGGAAGGCGGAGACTCCGTTTGCCAGGCGGGCTTTCATTTCCTTGTCCATGGGGTCATTATATTTCTAAATTGTAAAAATGTCAATGTTCCCGGGGGGGAAGCCTTGACGCAGCCGGAAAAACATGGTATCATTACTGTGACACAGGTTTTTGAAAAACCCCTACAGAGACGCAAATGAGGTACATTATGCAATATAAGATCGTAGCCGATTCCAGCGCGGATCTGCGCAGCCTGACTTCTCAGATCCCTTTTTCCATGGTGCCCCTGAAGATTATTGCGGGTGGGGAGGAGTTTGTGGACGATGAGACCCTGGATGTTGGACAAATGGTGGCGTTTTTAAGTGAATACAAGGGCCGGTCCGGCAGTGCCTGTCCCAGTGTGTCCGATTATTTGGATGCATTCGGAGAGGCGGAGCGGATCTTCTGCTTTACAATTACCAGCAATCTGTCCGGCAGCTTCAATGCCGCACGGCTCGCCAAGGAGGATTACGAGGCGGCCCACCCGGATCGGAAGGTGTATGTGGTGGATTCCCTATCTGCCGGCGCGGAGATCAAGCTGCTGGCGGAAAAAGCGGAAGAGCTGATTCTGACAGGCATGGAATATGAAGAGATCTGCTCCGCACTGGCGGCCTACGGCCAGCGGACAGGACTGATGTTTTCTTTGGAATCTCTTCGGAACCTTGCCAACAATGGCCGGGTCAGTCCTATGGTGGCCAAGATCGCCGGTGTGTTGGGCATTCGGGCAGTAGGCCGTGCCAGTATGGAAGGGACGCTGGAGCTGCTGGATAAGTGCCGGGGCGAAAAGAAAGCACTGCAGAAGCTGTTGGAGCGGATGATAGAGCAGGGCTATGTGGGCGGCCGGGTGCTGATTGATCATTGCCAAAATTTGCCGGCGGCAGAAGCTCTGCGGGAAATGATCCTGCAAGGTTATCCGAATGGGGATGTGGTAATTGGTGAAACCTATGGGTTGTGCAGCTTTTATGCAGAGTTGGGCGGCCTGTTGGTGGGCTACGAAAAAGAATAGGCCAAGGGTGCGTTGCTGGAGGGCAACGCACCCTTTATCTGACTGAAACAGTAAATTTGTATTTATCGGGCAGTTAATTCAATACTCCTGTAGGGGAGGGGCTTGAAACTCCCCTACAATGTGCAAAACGAGCAGAGCGACAAACAGAAATTTGACTGCAACAGTTGGTGCTTGGTTAGTGTTCAGCCATGCTATTGCCGACAGTTTGATCCTGCCTGCATTTCGGTGCGACGTGCGCTGTTTGCTTTTGTATGGTTTTGGGGCTTGTTTTTTGATGAATTATCTTATACAATAAATAACATATTGATATTACACAGGCCAAAAAGAAAGAGGCGTAGGCATATGAAGATCGGATTTGATAATGATAGATATATTCAGATGCAGTCTGCCCATATTCAGGAGCGGATCGCCAAGTTTGGCGGCAAGCTGTATCTGGAATTTGGCGGCAAGCTATACGATGATTACCACGCGTCTCGGGTACTTCCCGGCTTTCAGCCGGACAGCAAGCTGCGGATGCTGCTGCAGATTAAGGAGCAGGTGGAGGTAGTCATCGCCATTAATGCCGCGGATATTGAGAAAAATAAGGTCCGGGGCGATCTGGGGATCACCTATGACCGGGACGTGATCCGCCTGATCGACATATTTCGGGGGTTTGGTTTGTATGTATCCAGTGTGGTGCTGACCCGGTTCAACGATCAGACCCTGGCAAAGGCATTTCAGGCCCGTTTGGAAACTATGGGCGTGAAGGTGTACCATCACTATGCCATCGAAGGGTATCCGGCCAATATCTCCCACATTGTCAGCGATGAGGGTTACGGAAAGAATGAGTATATCGAGACTACCCGGGAGTTGGTGGTGGTGACTGCACCCGGTCCCGGCAGCGGAAAGTTGGCTACCTGTTTAAGCCAGTTGTATCATGAGCATAAGCGGGGTGTCCAGGCGGGTTATGCTAAATTTGAGACATTCCCGGTTTGGAATCTTCCCTTAAACCATCCGGTGAACCTGGCTTATGAGGCAGCAACGGCAGATCTGAGTGATGTGAATATGATCGATCCTTTCCATCTGGAGGCCTATGGTAGGACTACGGTGAATTACAACCGGGATGTGGAAGCATTTCCAGTGCTGGTGGCGATGTTTGAACGGATCCTGGGCGAGTGCCCCTACAAATCTCCTACGGATATGGGCGTGAATATGGTGGGGAACTGCATCATTGATGATGAGGCCACCCAGGAGGCCTCCCGACAGGAGATCCTGCGCCGGTATTATGCGGCTCTTTGTGATCAGAAGCAGGGCAAGGCAGATGAAAACCAGATTTATAAGCTGGAATTTCTGATGAAAAAGGCAGGCGTGGCAGAAGATCAGCGCCGGGTTGTAGAACCGGCACTGATGAAGGCGGAGCAGACCGGGCTGCCGGCTGCGGCTATGGAACTACCGGACGGCAGAATTGTTACAGGAAAGACTTCTGATCTGCTGGGTGCCTGTGCGGCACTTTTGCTCAACGCCCTGAAAGAGATGGCGGGATTAGACGATGCCCAGCATCTGATTGCCCCGGAGGTGATCAATCCTATCCAGCATTTGAAGGTGGATCATTTGGGCAACCGAAATCCCCGGCTTCATACGGACGAGGTGCTAATCGCCCTGTCCATTAGTGCGGCGACTGATCCGGCAGCGGAGAAAGCTATGGAGCAGCTTCCCAAGCTCCGGGGCTGTGAAGCCCACTCTTCAGTGATTCTTTCGGCGGTAGATGAAAAGGTATTCAAGCGTCTGGGAGTTAACCTGACCTGTCAGCCCAGATATAAGGGCTGACACAGAGGTGCGCCTATGATCGATAAACGTGCGTATCCGGAAAATGAGAGACAGTGGGTCTTTCGGGTGCTGATGATCGTTGCCGGCTTCTATGGCGGTTATGCCATGTTGGTTCGAGGCGGTGTATTCAGCAATGCCCAGACCGGAAATCTGGCGCTGTGTGCACTGGCCTTAGGTAAAGGGCAGTGGCAGGAGGCGGCTTATTATGTGATCCCGATTTCGGCTTATCTGTTGGGCTGTCTGGTATCGGAGCTGCTGACAAAATCATTAAAACGCAACGGATTTATGCGGTGGGAGACACTGTTAATCCTGCTGGAGATCGTGGCAGCGGTAATTATGGGATTTATTCCCGCCACAGCGCCCCACCAGATCTGTCAGATCATCATCAATGTGATCTGCGCCATGCAATTTACCACCTTCCGGCAGGCAGAGGGCATCTCCATGGCGACTACCTTCTGCACCAACCATATCCGGCAGATCGGCATTTCCCTGGCGGCGTTGTTCAGCCGGGATGGGGAAAAAGGGGAGAAGCTGCGGATCGGCGGTATTCACGGGGTGATGGTACTGTGCTTTATGGCGGGTGTGGCAGCGGCAGCGGTTGCCTGCGGGGCAGTAGGAGTCAAAGCCATCTGGTGGGTGCTGCTTCCCTTAATAATCCTGTTCGCGGACCTGCTGCGGGCAGAGAAAAAGACAAAGCAGGAAGCGCCATTGTAATGGGATAAACAGGGAAGTCCGACACCCAGTGTCATTAAGTTTGTTGTCATTGCGAACCAGTGGCCGATGTCACTGGTGAGGCAATCTCCTAATGATACGTTCATCCAAGAGATTCCCACGCCAGTGTGTGCTACTTTTCGGAATGACATGGTTTTTTGACATGCTGTCAGGTGATTCTTTGAGATAGAGAATCACCTGTCTGTTTTATTCTATGTGTAGTTCGGCAGCTAAGCGAATACCTACCTGTACACCGGCGTTGAAAGCCACGTGTTCATGCTGCAGGCAAAGATCACTGAGTGTATCAAGAACCGGATCGCATTCCTGAACGGTAAACCGATCCAGAAAATGATTTAGCTTTTTAAAACCCTCTTTAATAGCACTGTTGTCCAAAGGCTTGTATTCTGAGTAGCAGCAGTAGAGCATATCCAGAAGAGTATTTGCGTCGAGATATCCGTAGTTTGGCGGATGCGCGGCAAGATAGGTCTTTAGGTTTTGAATATACGGATTCATAAATAGCACCTCCTTTAGTATTTTACAATAAATTGCAGAGGGGCGGTATAATTACATCAGTATAGTTTTGCAGCGTTGCCGGAGAAAAATTTTTTGTTCAAATAATTCCTGCCAATTGGCTGAAATTTCTTTGGATATTTTGTGATTTTTTCTAAAAAGATGCTTGACAAACAGGAGCTCGGGTGGTATGATAATCGAGCGCGTGTAGGGGTATTCTGCGCGTGCACTGCGATGATGCGGGAGATTGCGCTGAAAAGCGGTAACTTCCGCGGAGTATGTCCGGTCATCGGGCGGCTGAACTGCTTCTGTTTGCGCTGCGTATATCGCTGCGGCAGGAGAATGGGTCGGCCTTGCGTCGGCCATTTTTCTTGGCTCAGAGTGATACGCACGACGGCGTGGATAAAACAGTTCGACCGTACCCAGGCACCACGAAACTGAGTACGAAATTCAAGGAGGAAAACAAACCATGGCAAACCAGGAAATGATCCGCATCCGGCTGAAGGCTTATGATCATCAGCTGATCGACTCCAGCGCGGCAAAGATCGTCGAGACCGCTAAGCGCAACGGCGCTGCTGTTTCCGGCCCCATCCCGCTGCCCACCAAGAAGGAAGTCGTTACCATCCTTCGCGCTGTCCACAAGTACAAGGATAGCCGTGAGCAGTTCGAGCGCAGAACCCACAAGAGACTGATCGATATCCTCAACCCCAACCAGAAGACTGTTGAGGCTCTGATGAGCCTGGACCTTCCCGCTGGTGTTGAGATAGAGATAAAGCTGTAATCCTTATACATTATAATATAAGGATTCACCGCTGCCCGCACTGAAA